>DMCJ01000126.1 GCA_003446735.1 Lachnospiraceae bacterium
ACTTGTTGCAGTCAAAGCCCATTACTATTACGTCCTTGCCTACGCCGTGAGAGATGTTAGCTGCATCAAGAGCTGCTACAGCACCCTTAGCCATGTCGTCGTTCTCTGCATAGATTACGTTGAACTTTGTGCCTGCATCGATAACGGACTGAACGATCTGCTGTGCGTTCTCTGCATTCCACTCTGCTGTCTGCTGCTTAACGATGTTCCAATTGTCTTCTGCTGCAACCTTTGCATCAAGAGCTCCGGAACGTCCCTTCTGAGCTGCGGAACCCATAACACCCTGGATATGGATCACGTTGTACTCGTCGAGGTTCTGGCTTGCAAGCCAATCAACAGCGGTCTGGCCTTCCTTGTCCATATCGGAAACGATGGAAGCTGCATAGAGGCTGGGATCAGCATCAATTGTACGGTCGAAGAGGATTACCTGGATACCTGCGTCCTGAGCATCCTTTAATACGGAATCCCATCCTGATGTATCAGCTGCGGAAAGAAGGAGGTAGTCAACACCGTCCTGGATGAACTTCTGAGCTGCTGTGATCTGCTCTTCGTTCTTAAGGCTGTATGCGAAAGAAGCGTCATATCCGTTCTCTTCGCAGAAGGTTGCCTGAAGGTCCTTATCGTTAGCTGTACGATAACCGGACTCGTTGGGGTCGTTGTTGATGATACCGACTTTGATAAGGTCTCCGCTTCCTGCTTCTTCTGCTGCAGGAGCTTCTTCCTTCTCCTCTGCTGCAGGAGCTTCTTCCTCTGTTGCTGCGGGCTCTGCTGCAGGTGCTGCAGGCTCAGCTGCTGCGCCACAAGCGGTAAGTCCGAGCACCATTGTTGATGCGAGAACCAATGCTAATAATTTCTTCTTCATAATTCTATTCTCCCTTTATGAAAAAAATGTTTTCTCAAAGGACCATTCCTTTGATAGTACTATCTTATTCCGTTTTTTAAAGGGATTAAATGAGATTTGTTCACTTGGAGTTGGGATTTTTTATTTAAGAAAGGAATATCGTTGGAAATTTTTATTACGGAGGTTAAGATTTTTCAATCCGGATCATAGGGAAGCATTATGGAAGCCGTAGTACCCTCTCCGTATACGCTTTCTATATGAATACCGTACCTGGAACCGAATTTTAAACGTATTCTTTCATTTATATTATTAAGACCGAAGATGTCATCGTCATCGGATACCTTGTTGATCTTGTCGGATATCTGCTCAAGCCTTTCCTTCGTCATTCCCTTTCCGTTATCGGTCACATATATGAAGATATTGCTGTTCTCCCTTACCCCGGTAACGGTGATAAGCCCTTTTCCTCTTTTATTCTTTATCCCGTGATAAAGAGCATTTTCGACAAGGGGCTGGATCGTGATCTTGGGGATGAGACAGTCGTGGATCTCTTCGGGAATATCAACGGAATAATCAAGTATATCCTGATAGCGCACCTGCTGGATCTCAAGATAACTTACCACATGTCTTATCTCGTCCTTGACAGTAACAACATCCTTTCCCTGGCCCAAACTGGTCCTGAAGAAATCGGAGAGCGAGCCGACCATTGAGACGACTTTCTCCTGATCACCGCCTTCGGCAAGCCATACGATGGTATCAAGTGTATTATAAAGAAAGTGCGGGTTTATCTGAGCCTGAAGCAGCTCAAGCTCTGTCTTCCTGAGGCTCTCCTCCTCATCCCTTACACGGTCTAAGAGAATGTTTATCTGCTCGATCATCTCATCCAGGGATTTACCCAAAAGGCCGAGCTCCGCACCGGTATCTATATTTGCCCTGACGTTCAGATTACCTTCGGCAACCTGCTCGGTCACTTTGCTGAGTTTGGATATCGGCTCTGTTATGGATCTTGAAACAACATAAGAAATGCTTACAACCACGATAAATATGACGATCGCGCTGATTATGCCTACATAAAGGACTATCTTGTATAACTGCTGGATCTCGCTTCGCGCCGTCTGAATATCCTTGATCTCGTAATAGATAAACTGGATCATGCTCTCTCTTATGAGCGCAGTCACGATCTGGATATCGTTTTCCCAGATCTCGATATTTTCTTCGTATTTATCCCCGACCTTGAGGTTTTTCTCTATACGGTCGGTATAGGTGCTTAAGTTTTTAAGATATTTTTTTATATCCTCGAGTCTTTTTACATTATCCGGCTTTAAGTCGGACTCAGCCGCAAGAGAATCTATGACCTCACTCGCCTCGCTTAACATATTTCTAAGCTCACTGTCCTCAAAGGATTTGCTTTCAACGATGACAAGATAGGTCTCGTAGTCGAACTCACTTTTAAAATCAAGGGAAAACCGGCTCGCATTGCCCGCCGCTTCGAGCATGCGGTCGTAACGGGCATTCTGCTGCCACAGCATAAAAAGACTCAAAGCCATAAAGATGACAAGAGGCGCTATAACGATTATATATGAATATCTGATCCTAACTCCGAGGGGAAGATCCCTCGTATATTTTTTCAGGCGTTCTCTCATATGTGATCCTTAAGCCTTTTTTATTCTCCGTCTGCTTCGGTCTCGCCGCTTCCCGACGGATCGGCATCCCCGCTCCTGTACTGGGTCGGTGTCATTCCCACGGTCTTCTTAAACAGATATGAAAAATAATGGGGATCCTTATATCCGACTTCCAGGCTTATATCCACGCTCCTTTTGGACGTACAGCGGAGGAGTTCCTTTGCTTTATTTATCCTGAAGTCGGTAAGATATTTGATAAAAGGCATTCCCATCTGATTACTGAATACCATGCTTAAATGGTTGGGCGAGAAATTTACGACGGAGGAAAGCTTGTTAAGGGAAAGTTCCTCGTCGGAATAATTATCTTCTATATATGCCTTTACCTCATCTATGACTTCGGCGTATCTGTTGCTTGCTTTATTGTCCCTCTTATCTAAAGCCGCATCTATGATCTTTTCGAGATAGGAAGAGACACTCTTTACATCCTTAATATCGTTCCCTTCCACATCAAAAGGCTCGATCTCATGGCGGTCATATCCCTGCTCCTCTAAGAAAGCGCCTGCGGTAAAGTAGACGTTCATTGCGATATACTGTCTGAACATGGAAGAATCCATCGCGCCTTCGCCGAGATTGTTGAAAAATTCCTCCAGAAAATAGGCGGTCTCACCCTTTTGTCCTTTATGAAGGAATTCCTTTACCCTGCTGCCGTCGATAGCAGCCGGCTCTAAACTGCTTATGGAAAAAGCATTATCATTCCTGCCTTCATCACCGGATCCGCTGTAGATCCTGAATTCACTCGCGGAAGTAAAATACCTCCCGGCATAGGCATGTGCGGCCGTGGCAAAAGATTCCGGGAGCTCGGTCAGTCTGTTGACCGTTACACCGATACCTGCATAGTAACGTACATGCTCGTACTCCTCAAAAAGCTTCTTCATCTTTTCAAGGCATTCCTCACGCTTAGCCTTAAGGTCCTCTTCGTCAGAGCCCTTGAATATTATGGCCTTTCCCTCTAAATTTCTGTCAAATATAAGGGAGCCGGCTTCGGTTACGATATTCTCGACATCCTCATAAAGCTTTACCACGCTTCCCGAATATTCCTCATCGTCTTTATGATGTCCCGAGGATAACTGTAAAAGCACTATATCATATGCGCTTGCCGAAATATCCGTATCAAGACTGTCCGCAAGCTCGATGAGCTCGGATACCGTCCTGTCCCCCAGGACAAGATGTCCGAAAAGACTCCTTTTTTCGCCGCTGTATTTTTCGGCCATCTCTCTTTCATAATTTTCCTTAAGTGCCCTCTCTTCGGCCTTTTCCCTTATCTTCTCGGAAAGCTTGTCTATTTCCTTTATAAGATCGTCTCCGCTTATGGGCTTGGTAAGGTAATGCGCCACTCCCAAACGGATCGCCTCTTTGGCGTAATCAAATTCCGCATAGCCCGAGAGTATGATTATCTCCGTCTGGGGAAGTTCCTTTTTTATAAGGCGGGATAATTCAAGCCCGTCCATGAACGGCATCTTGATATCGGTGATCACTATGTCCGGCTTAAGACGCTGTATCATCGGAAACGCGAGCTCTCCGTCGCTTGCTTCACCGCAGAATTCATATCCGTGCTCCGCCCAGTTTATATTGTTTTTAATGCCTTCTCTTACGACAAATTCGTCCTCGGCAAGGAATACCTTAAGCATGTCCGCTCCTTTTTTCGTGTATTATCTTATCAGTATATCATATATCATCCTGTGGTGATATCATCGTTTTGTGATATGTCCTTCCGCGTCAATATTAACGCTCGGAGATATGCTCCTCATATATTCAAGAAGGCGCTCAGCCTCCGCCCCTTCCAAAAGCCTGACCGCCGATCCCGTCTGCTGACAGGGCACAAACTTAAGGCTTTTAAGCTCCCCGCCTGAAAGCTTTACCTCCATCAGGCAGCTGTCTAAAGTCTTTGAGTTAAACCAGAAATTACCCATGCTGTAGATAACGGGAACATCTCCGACATAGGAAACGGGCTGCAGGATATGAGGATGCGCACC
>DMCJ01000008.1 GCA_003446735.1 Lachnospiraceae bacterium
ATCAAGTGGAATTTCACAAAGTTCCTCGTTGACAGAGAGGGCAATATCATTGCCAGATTCGAACCTACCGTTGATATGGCAGACGTAAGAAAAGCTGTAGAAGAATTACTTTAAGAAAGACTGATAATATTAAAAAAGGTGCCTTTTTGAGGCACCTTTGTTGCTGTATTTAAGCTTCTGAAGCTCTTGTTATCTCTACTACTTTATATTTAAGAACACCTGAAGGAGTTTCAACTTTAACGGTATCACCTTTCTTTGCACCGATAAGTGCTTTGCCGACGGGAGACTCGTTACTGATCTTTCCCTTTAAGCTGTTTGCTTCGGTAGAACCTACGATCTTATATTCGAGCTCCTCTTTCTGAGCCATATCCCTGATCTTAACGCGGCATCCGATGTTGATGGTATCTAAGTCAACTTCATCTTCAACTACGACTTCCGCATTCTTTAATATCTTCTCAAGCTCTTCGATACGGGCTTCGATATCTCTCTGCTCGTCCTTGGCTGCGTCGTATTCTGCGTTCTCGGAAAGGTCGCCCTGCTCTCTGGCTTCCTTTATCTTCTGTGCTACTTCTTTTCTCTTAACAACCTTCAGCTCGTGGAGCTCGTCTTCGTATTTTTTCAGTCCTTCATAAGTTAAGATATTCTTTTTTGCTTCCATGAAACACTTTCCCTCTTTTCGGATTTAATTCATATGACCGCTTTTTCTGCGGTTTCTATCGGATAAGTATAAACCATCAGTTCGTTTACGTCAAGGATTTGAAAACAGGTACATACCCTCGCCTTCGTAGATGACATATCGTTCATCCTCATATACTTTGGGCGCATCCTGCATAAAAGTGATATCCCCGTTCTTAAGAGCCGGTTCCTCGGTCACATCGAGAAGAAGAAACGTCTTTCCCTCGTGATATCCTTTTTGATAGTAATATGTCGGCGTGAGCCATTCATACGGGGCCGAGCC
Organism: Lachnospiraceae bacterium; assembly: GCA_003446735.1. Classification (GTDB taxonomy): domain Bacteria; phylum Bacillota; class Clostridia; order Lachnospirales; family Lachnospiraceae; genus UBA2882. The sequence continues at coordinate 959 of DMCJ01000008.1, forward strand.
GTTTTCATCTCCTCCGAGATTGCCCACATGGATCTTTCCGTCCGATAAGTATTCCGTAACGCTCGCGTTCCAGAATGTCGCATAACCGAACTCATAGCCTTCTTTTTCAAGGAAATCCATATATGCGTAACGCTTCGCACAGTCATTATATTTATAATCCTTAAGCAGTTCGCCGTAATATGACGATAATACCGTAAGTACGATAACAGCGACCGGAATAAGCCTCAGGATTTTCCTGTCATTTCCCAAAACAGACAGATATATCCCAACAAGCAGGATCGCGATCGAAAGGCTCGGTATCCAGTATCGGTACTGCATGAGGACATCGGTAAATATGAGCATGATCCAGTTGATGAAAAATGAACATATAAAATAGTAAAGCAGCATTCTCTGTTTGGGTCCTAAGACCTTATAACGGTTCTTAAAAAGATAAATCACCACATATACAAGAAAGATCAGGGCGACCGCCTTTATAACATTAACCACTGCGTCTCCAAATCCCATCTGGCCGTATCCGGTGCCCGCAGCTCCGAGCAGGGTCTCTCCCTCCCTGAATCCAAGAAGTCTTAACATGAGTTTTATCGAAGTTATAAACCGATTAGGCATCTCGCTAAACGGAACGATCGATACATTTCCGGAATCGTCAAAATGATAGAATTTAGGGAGCACGAACAGATTGATCGCACATCCTATTGTCGCGAACACGCCCATTCCAAAGCTTATAAAAGCCCTCGTGCGGATGTCTTTAAGCGTTCCTTTTTCCTTATCAAGGATCATCTGGATAATGACCGCAAGAAAAAGCGGCGCAAAGAGACTTGCAAGATATCTCATGCCGGAAAGCCCAACCGTAAATGAAGATGCGAGAAGGATAAAAAGAACAAGTGCTTTTACCGCAAGCTTCTCCGGGATATCCCTTACAAACAGCTTTATCAGAAGATATGTCACTATAAGCTGCGATGTATAAAAACAGCCAATAAGGACCATATCGAAGTATTCATTTGAAAGAGGGGCAAATAAAAGCGCACCGGATAAAAAGAGCGCGGTCTTTTTGATATCGAATTCCTTTGCCGTAAACAGATAGGCCAGAAGCAGAAGGAACATATATATGATGATGGAAGCCAGCTTTATCATATGCATGCCCTTCGAGGGGAAGATCATAAAAAGAGGCGTCATTATAAGCTGGGAATAAACTATCCTTATCTCCGTGGAATAAAACCAGTTGGGCGAAACAAGTCTTTTTTCACCCGCCAGGAGCTTTGATAAGATGACTTCGGCCGACATATCCGAATGCATCAGATTATCAGGACAGTAAATAAAAAAGAGAATGGGGGTAAGGACCGTTATAGCTAAAAGCAAGGCCCCAGCCCACATTCCCATATTGCGTTTTTCCGACTTATCCTTCATGTGTGTATCGTATCTTTTTCACGCACATTTGTCAAACACACTTGGGAAATGCTTTTTCATTCCGATCGGAGAGCAGCCGCCGTGCACGTAGCCGGTCAAAGGCAAGAGTTCCTTTTGCTTTATCATGCTGACCGATTTTTCGCCTGCTGCCTTTGCAGCTTTCTTTAAGTCAAGCTCGGAAGCGACCGGGACTACGAAGACATAGTATGCGCCCGACTTGCCCTAGGTTACCAACGTTTTAAAGACCCTGTCCTTATCCTCGTTCAGGATCGCGGCGATCTTCTTCTGATCCAGTATTCGCATTACATTTGTGCGTTCATTTGACTTCATATTTTCCTTTGTACTTCTTTAACCAGTTCCAGAGGATATCCGCAGAAATCAGCAATCTCTTCAGGCGTTTTATTCCTGCTTAGCATTTCAGTGATCCTGGTACATAGTTCTTCTTTTCTTCCTTCTTTTCTTCCTTCTTCCCTACCTGCTTCTCTCTCATCGTTAAGGATGACTCGTTCTTTTATATAATCACTTTTCCACATTTCATTCTTCCTCCCGCGCTCTACCGCATCATTGATCTTTTTAGTAAGATCGTTTTTTGCTTCGCCGGTCATTACGTAATGACAGAAATTCCGAAT
>DMCJ01000061.1 GCA_003446735.1 Lachnospiraceae bacterium
TCGGATGCACTTACCTTTATACTTGTGCTTAAGACGCCCGGAAGAAATTCCCAGAAGTTATTATGGGAAGAGATGGGAAAAAGATACGGGATCACCTACGATAAGGATGTTTTGCTTGATGAGCTTGTATCAAAATTCAATGTTACTCCCGGAAATATTGAGACAACATTAAAACATGCTCTTACATCGGGGAGAGCGGATGAAGGCGGCATAAAAAAAGAAAAAAACGGTGTTATCTTAGGAAGAGAGACTATAGAAGCGCAGCTTAGAAGTTTATCCGGAGAAAGATTGGGGACGCTTGCAAAGAAGCTTACGGCTTCCTTCGGACTTAAGGACATTCAGCTTAGGCAGGATACCTTAGATACCGTAGATAAGATCCTTGACAGGATCAGATACAGGAGTGTTGTAAATGATCGCTTCGGCTTTGCGGAAAAGCTTCCTTACGGAAAGGGAGTCTCCGTCGTACTTTACGGCCCTCCGGGAACGGGTAAGACGATGCTCGCGTGTGTAATAGCCCATGAATTAGGGCTTGATCTGTACAGGGTGGATACTTCCGAGATAGGAAGCAAATACATAGGAGAGACCGAGAAGAATCTGCGATCTTTATTCGAAGCAGCCAAAGGATCGAACGGCATACTCTTTTTCGATGAGGCCGATGCACTGTTTTCCAAAAGGACAAATGTGGAGAATTCCAACGACAAGCATGCCAATTCACAGGTGGCTTTCCTTCTTCAGCAGATAGAAGAATATGACGGTCTTTCCATTCTTGCGACAAATGTTGTCGGCAGTTTTGATGCGGCATTTAAACGAAGGATGACATATATGATAAGCGTCGACAAGCCCGATGAAAAGGAGCGCCTGCTTATATGGCAGAACGTATTCCCGAAAGATACGCCTCTTAATAAGGACGTTAATTTTGAGCTCTATGCGCGTGTTGACGGAATGACCGGAAGCTCGATAAAGGCAGCAGCCCTTTCGGCGGCTTACCTTGCGGCGGCAGATGATCGCGAAGTGTGCAATAATGATATCATAGAAGCGATCGATGCGGAATATAAAAAAGCCGGAAACATGTCCGGTATAAAGCAGGATCTTCAGTTCGGAATGTTATAAACCCTTCTTTAACCTATTGACATAGTAGGCAATAAAGTGTATGATATGTCTCATTAAAAGATGAGAATGTTCGTTTTTAAGAGGGGTGAAGTATTATGAAAACAACTGAAAAAGATAACAAAACAAGACAGATAGTCCTCGGAGGACTGTTTGCGGCGCTTACCTGCGTAAGTACGATGATGATCAGGATCCCTACGCTTAAGGGATATATCCATTTCGGAGACGGACTCGTCATCACCTGCGGTATCATTTTAGGAGCATTTACCGGAGGACTTGCTGCGGGGCTTGGATCGATGCTCGCGGACATCCTCGGAGGTTATTTTGTTTTTTCGGCAGCCACACTGATAATAAAGACGATATCCGGTTTTTCCGCGGGATTGGTTTTTAAGAAGCTTTCAAAGAAGGACGGCCTTATACACATTAAGGTGCTTTTATCGGGTCTTGTGGCCGAGACAGTCATGGTCGCCGGATATTTCTCGTTTGAGATATTCTATGAAGGTACTGCCGCAGCGATCGCGGAGATCATTCCCAACTGCATTCAGGGAATATCCGGGATAGTCATCTCCGTTTTGATAGTTCCCGTATTATTTAAGAGCGGAGTTCAGTCCATCCGCTCGTCTTCGTTAAAATAACATTCCCTGAACCTTCCGGAAAATGAAGGTAAAGCTCCGGCTGCGTAAAGATGAGAGATATCGCCGAAGCGAAGCATTCTAAACTGAGCTATGCCCTCTCTTCTTTCTTCGGTAACGACTTCGGTCACCGAGGTGGGAAGAGCGCATGTGGTATGCCAGAGGGCAAAGGGCGAGAGATTCAGCATATAAGATAAAAGAACACATTCAAGGCCAAAGTGACAAAAGAGTACGATCGTGTCATTGTTTGGCCTTATTGCTTTAAATATCCTGCCTTCCTTTTCATATCCGTGCTTTTTTAAAAGTTCATGAAAGTTTTCGTATATCCAGTCTCTTTCTTCCTTGACATGAGCATCTTCAAGGACTTTTTCTTCAAACCATCTGTCATATTCATAAGCGTGTGGCATATTCGTCCAGTCGGTGGGGACGAAATCCCAGGCAACGCCGGTCTTTTCGGGACGCTTTACCCTGGGAGCAAATTCCCTTAACCAGGGAAGCTCCTTAGCTGTCATGTTCATGGCTTTAAGGCTGTAAGAAGCGGTTTCCTTAGCTCTTCCCAAAGGAGACTGGTAGCAGGCATCCGCCTTTACGTTTTTCATCATCCTGGCCAATAACTGAGCTTCTTTTCTTCCGGTCTCGGTCAGCGAATCGTTCTCATAGTCAGGGTCGCCGTGTCTTATTATAAGTATTTTCATGGTTTTTCCTTTACCTAAATTATTGCCCGTCGGGCTCTTATAGCATACACAAAAAATGAAAGTAAGGCAATCTTGTAACTTACCTTAAAATATGATAAAATTCAATGATGGCTTAACGTAAGCGGAGGTTTGTATGAGTATTCACGTTATTTCGGACAGCACATGCGATCTGCCCGAACACATAAAAAAAGAACTTGATATAAGGATCATTCCCCTGCATGTAAGGCTCGGGGATGATGACAGACTTGACGGAGTTACGATAACTCCCGATGAGATATATTCCTGGTCGGATCAGACCAAAGAGACGCCTAAGACGGCTGCTCCTTCCCCCGAGGAAGTCATGAACCTTATGAAGGATGTCCTTAAGGACGATCCCGAAGGAGAAATAATAGCTTTTTCCATCTCGGATGTATTATCCGCTTCCGGAAACATCATGAGGATGGCTGCTGAGGAGCTTGAGATAGAAGACAGAGTCCATGTGGTCAATTCCAAGAACTTAAGCATCGGTGTTGGCATACTTGCGATGACTGCCGCAAAAGGTGCAAAAGAAGGAAAGAGTGTCGATGAGATCCTTAAAGAGGTGGATGATATTATCCCCAGGCTCAGAGTCAGCTTTGTCCTTGATACTTTAACCTATCTCCACAGAGGCGGGAGATGCTCCGGCGTTGCCGCTTTTATGGGTACAAAGCTTAAGCTTCATGTAAAGATAATCGTCGAGGACGGAAAAATGCGTCCCGATAAGAAGTACCGCGGAAATATGAATAAAGTCATACCCGATTATGTTTCGGACATGGACGAAGGCATTAAAAATGCCGACAAGAGTCTTATATTTGTTGTCCATTCCGGGATCAGTGAGGATGTACTTGAGTCGATGCGCTCTCATGTAAAGTCCTTGGGAGATTTTGAGCGCATAGAGACGGCCAGAGCCGGAAGCGTGATCTCAAGTCACTGCGGACCCGGTGTGGCATCGATCATATATATCGCCGGAAAATAAAGTACCGGGCCTTTAATAAAAGGAAAACAAAATGATCAGTAAAAAAGAAAAATTATTCAGACGATTAAACAGAAACCGTATAGGGGCCATCCTTCTGTGGATATTTCTCATTACCGTTGCGATACCGACTTTTGCGGCAATATTCACTTCTTTCTTTTTCAGATATGTCGTAGAGGCCAGGCTGTTAAATGAATATAAAGCGCTTTCCTACATGGCAAGGATATATGAGGAAAGTGCCGATAAAAAAGAAGCTCTTTCGATACTTGATAAGGACGGAAGAGATTATTTTATTAAGGATAAAAACGGAAAGATAGTCTATGAAAACGGAGAAAATACCTGCAGCGATGAATTTAATGAGGTAAGTCTTTTTTCTTACGATGATTCCGAAAAGATCACGCTCTATTCCGATAAGGAAAAAAGATTTATATATCCTTCCCAAACAGGCGATGTATCCGTAGACCTGCCGTTCATATTTGAATGGATAAATGAAAACGGAGCCATGCACGGCATCGAGGCCGGAAGGGAAAGCTTTGATATGCCGGTCTGGATAGCCATCGATCTGGAAGGATCCGATGAGACTTTATTCGGAAAGATGTTCTTTTCGATGGACATGGCCGACTTTGCTTTCATAGGCGTGTTCGTAGCCGTGATGGGAGTCCTTACCGTTGTTGTATTTATTCTCATAATCGTTTATATAATAGCCAACTCTGTCAGAAGAAAAAAATTCCGAAAACTGTTTTTCATGGACGATATCACAGGCGGTCATAACTGGATGTGGTTCCTTATAAACGGCGAAAAGATGCTAAGGAGGGGATCGAATAAGAGAAATCGCTATGCGGTCCTTGATGTTGTGCTCGTTAACTACAGGAATTTCTGTATGTGTCATTCCGTGGCTGAAGGAGAAGATCTCCTTTGTCAGGTTGAGCATACGATAGAGCGTAACCTTTCAAAGGATGAGATGTGCGCTCACTATGCATCCGCTAATTTTGCGGTCTTATTAAAGGTCACTAATGAAGAGCTTCTTAAAAGCAGGGTTACGGAGTTTATAAAGCGTCTTGAAAAGATAGATGATGTCCACAGGTTCTCTTTCAGGATAGGCGTTGATATCATCGATGTGAGCGTTGATGCAAACGGAAAGCCTGTAAGACGTAAGAATATAGATCTTGAAAAGGAATACAACAATGCCTGCGCTGCAAGGGTAACGCTTGAAGGAACGGACGAGTCGGGGGTTGCTTTCTTTAACGATGAGCTCGTTGCCGAGCAGAAATGGGTCGATATGGTCCAGGAGAAGCAAAAGAGCGCGATCTTAAATGAGGAATTCAAGGTTTATTATCAGCCCAAGTACGATCCCAATACGAATAAGCTCTCGGGTGCCGAGGCACTCATAAGATGGGATTCGCCGGATTACGGCTTTAAAGGTCCAGGGCAGTTCATACCGATATTTGAAAAGAACGGATTTATAACCGAGATCGATCATTACATGTTAAAGCATGTGGCAAGGGATCAGAAGAAATGGTTAGATGAGGGACTTAAATGTGTGCCGGTTTCCGTTAATGTTTCCCGCGCTCATTTTATCGAGAGCGATCTTGCGGAGCAGATAAGAGATATCGTGGATAACGAGGGTACGCCCCATGATCTTATAGAGATAGAGCTTACCGAAAGCGCTTTCTTTGATGATAAGAATGCTCTTATAAATACGATAAACAAGTTAAAGAGTTACGGCTTTGTGGTCTCGATGGATGATTTCGGAAGCGGTTATTCTTCCCTTAATTCGCTTAAGGACATGCCGCTTGATGTTTTAAAGCTCGATGCCGAATTCTTCAGGGGTGAGAACCGCGGAAAGCGCGGCGAGATAGTTGTATCCGAGGCGATAAAGCTCGCGAAGAGCTTAAATATGCGTACCGTAGCAGAGGGTGTTGAGGAGAAGGAACAGGTTGATTTCTTAGCCGGACAGGGCTGCGATATGATACAGGGATACTTCTTTGCAAAACCTATGCCCGCAGCTGATTATGAAGAAAGAATGAAAAAGGGAGAAGCATAAGAGGACAATATAACAGGATCTCTTATGCTATCCCTTTATAGCTTTTGCAAACAGCTCGATCACTTCATCATACATCTTAAGTATATCTTCGTGGACTTCATCCACTTTTTCCTTATCACTTTCCTTCGATGCATCTTCGGCCTTTTTGGATAGTTCGCTTAATTTAACGGCGCCTACCATCCGCGAAGAACTCTTAAGAGAATGAACGCGTATCCTGTAATTCTTCCAGTCTTCCTCATCATGGAATCTTTTTATCTCATCTTTGGCAGTTTCATATGTCTCCGAATAGATCTCGAGATTTTCCTTATCAAGCCTGTTTTTGACCGCTTCGGCATAATCCATCAGAGGCGAGGATTTAAGAAGCTCTATGGCTCTTAAAGTAAGTCCCGTGGTTTCATCGACAGCGGTTTCATCGACAGCGGTTTTATCGACAGCCGTTTCATCGACAGCCGAAAGATCGTTTTCATTATCGGATGATGCGGCCGGATCTGTCACCTGAACGATCTTTCTCTCATCAAGCAGTTTCTTTAGCACTCTGTCGAGCTCTTTGATATCTATGGGTTTTGAAAGAAAATCGGCAAAACCTTTTTTCATGAACATATCCCTGACACCGTTTACGGCATTGGCCGTAAGAGCGACAACAGGAGTATTTCTGTTCCTGCCGTATCCGAATCTTATCTTTTCGGCGGTCTCCACCCCGTCCATTTCAGGCATCATATGGTCCATGAAAATTATATCAAAGGGAGTGTTTTCGGCTATCTTGATGGCTTCAGATCCGCTTGGTGCCGTGCATATGGTCATTTCATAAACTTCCATGAGCCGGCTCTCTACGCGAAGATTGATGGGATTGTCATCTACCAAAAGGACTTTTGCCAGGGGAGCCTTAAAAAGACCCGCAGGAGATGAGCTGTCCGCCATCTCGGTTACGTTCATGCTGTTTAAGAATCCCGAGATCGAAAGGGTGTTTAACGGTTTGTATATTATCTTTTTGTCGTGGGGAAGTTCGTCTCTTAAATAATTATCCACGATAAGGACGATCTCGGTCTTGTCGGAAAGTGAATCAAAATAAGATCTGTTTTCCAGGAAGAATGAAGAATCCACAAAAATATGCGTAAATTCAAAGTCCTTTGGCATCTCGGAAAGGGAAGAGACGGATGAGGGGAGCTTTTTCATATTAAAGATATCGCACAGATTTGCGATGCTCTCATCATAGAGCTCGTTTATCCTGAGATTAAGGCTCTCTGATTTAGTTATTATCGCTGCTTTCATACCTGTATTTCCGGCAGGGTCGACCATAGGACTTTTTTCGAGTATCTCGATCGGAGTCCTGAAGGTAAAGACGGATCCTTTTCCGTAGGTGCTTGTGGCACTGATATTTCCGCCCATAAGATCGGCGAGATTCTTGGATATGGCAAGACCTAATCCGGTTCCTTCGATAGCCCGGTTTCGCTTTCTGTCCACCTGTTCGAAACTCTGGAATATCTTTTCTAGGTTTTCTTCTTTTATTCCAATTCCGGTATCTTCGACCGAAATTTCAAGGAAGGGAGATGTGGCTTTGTCGATCTCGATCTTTATGCAGACGCCGCCGGTCTGCGTATATTTTACCGCATTTGTGATCATGTTGACGGCTATCTGTCTGATCCTGCCCATATCTCCCAAAAGCATGGACGGCATATCCTTATCAATGGAAACGATGAGCTCTATGTTTTTAGTTTTCTTTCTGGAAATAGCCACGTTGACTATGTCTTTTATCAGCAGAGAGGGGGAAAAGCTTTCTTTTACGATATCCATTTTCCCTGCTTCGATCTTGGATATATCAAGGATGTCATTTATTATGAAAAGAAGATTGCGGCCGGCGTTCTGGATATCCAGGCAGTATTCCCTTACCTTTGTGCTAAGTCCTTCTTCGCGAAGGATCAGCTCGCAGAAACCGAGGATCGAATTCATAGGTGTCCTTATCTCATGGCTGGTATTTGCCAGAAAGTCTGTCTTTGCTTCATTGGCAAAACGGGCTTCTTCGACCGCCATATCCTGCTTTATGCCTGCTCTTATGGCTTCGTACTGGGCAAGCGCACACATTATCATTTCGATAAGATACATCATGGGAAGACGCAGATAATACATCTCGGGGAACTGATATCCGAGATACCGAAGCGGCGTGCCCATGTAAACGGCGATCATTATAAAAAGGATGAAACAAAAGAGACTCCCGTAAAACAGGTTGAAAAAATAAAAGACAATGGGGGGAGTTGCAAATATCAGAAATATACTGGTGCCGCCGGTACCTCCCGTGTAAAGGAAGAAGGCATAGGTAGACCAGTAAACGAAACACTCGATAACTATGGGAATATGGACAAGGGCTTTATTGGGCTTATCCGAAAACCTGCTGACCGAAAGAAGTGCCAGGGCAAAAAGGGATGAAAAACAGCATACAAATGCAAATATTGCCACGGAGCTTTCACCGCGTCTTATATTGTCGAAACAAAGGTATGCATCATACAGAGCAAGTAAAGAGTACATGGTGACGACACGCGGAAGATTGACCGCGAGATACTTTTTGTTTATATGAAATTTTTTCATAGATTCCCCCCGTTGTATCCCCAGATCTTTTTCCGGGTCTTATCCCCGGATTTATCCCCGGATCATTTACACACCCGAGTCTTTCCTGTGAAGGATGCCGTGAACGGTCTCACAGGTTATGGCTTCGTTGAGCGGCTTTGTAAGATAATCGTCGATATGCAGTTCATTTATCTTTTCGATCGTTTCGATGCTGCGATCTCCTGTCATCAGGATAACGGGCATATCATATTCTTTTCTTATATCTCCGAAGAATTCAAAGCCGTCTTTTTCGGGCATTATAAGATCGAGAAGTATAAGGTCGACAGACTCGGCGGAGAGGATGTTTAGGGCTTCCTGTGTATTTACGGCGTCAAAAACATTTAATCCCTCGAAATCCTTAAGAACGCGCTTTACGTCCCGAAGCACGATCTTGTCATCGTCAACTACGAGAACGCTGTGGGTCTTGGCTTCCTGCTGGCGATGTTCGTAGGAAGGGTCCTCATCTATTATCTGAAGCATGATGTCGGCGATCGCGGGATCGAACTGAGAGCCTTTTCCGTTTGAGATCTCTTCCCTTATAACTGCCTGGGGAAGGACTTTTCTGTAACTTCTCTCGCTGGCCATCGCATCATATGCATCGGCAACCGCGATTATCCTTGCGATCTCGGGAATGTTATCGCCCTCAAGCCCGTTGGGATAGCCGGTACCGTCATATCTTTCGTGGTGATATTTGGCTCCGTATGCGATGCGCTCGTCATTGTGAATGTCACGCAGGATATGGAAACCGCTGACAGAGTGTATCCGTATCGAATCAAATTCATCGTCCGTAAGCTTGCCGGGTTTGTTGATAACGCCCTCGGGTATACGGATCTTTCCGACATCATGAAGCAGGCCCGCATAATAGATGACCTGAAGATAGTCATCGTCCTTGCCCATACGCTCGGCGATCATGACAGCGTAATTGGCAACTCTCTGGGAGTGACCTGAGGTATATCTGTCTTTTGCGTCGATCGCGTTTGCTAAAGACTGAACGAAACGGGTAAACTGTTTTTCGTTTTCCTCGGTCTTTTTCTTAACTTCTTTTGCAAGATTTTTCTGAAGATGATTTAAGTCTATTATATGTCTTACACGGATCGTTAAGACTTCGGGGACAAAAGGCTTTTTGATAAAGTCAACTGCTCCTAAAGAAAGTCCCTTTGTCTCGGATTCTTCATTTTCATCTGCCGTGAGGAAGATGACCGGAGTCTCATTGTCGGGATCTGCATTTTCCCTGAACTTTGTCAGAGTTTCAAAACCGTCCATCTCCGGCATATTGATATCGAGAAGGACCAGGTCGGGATATCCGTTTTCCTTAACGTAATTAAGAAGAGCCTGCCCGGACTTAAGGGCTGTGACTCTCATATTGGCCCTGCTTAAGATATGTCCGGCCATTTTAAGATTGCTCGTATCGTCGTCAACAACTATTACCCAGTCTGCCATTTTGATTTCCTCGTCTTTCTTATATGGTAGATTATAGATCACATAGTTATCTTTCATTATACACTATGCTTAAGGGATTGTCACATGGCTTGAGATGATTTATAATTATATTTCAGGAAAATTTCAGAAAAAAATTTGCATTTTCAGGAGGTTTATAGTGTTTGAGAATACTTTTTGGTCACTTGTGCCCGCGATAATCGCTATCGGACTGGCACTCATCACAAAAGAAGTATACTCGTCCCTCTTCATAGGAATTGTGGCGGGAGGACTTCTTTATTCCGGATTTTCCCTTACCGGAACCATGGAGCATGTCTTTGTAAACGGGATGATAGCACAGCTTTCCGACGGATGGAATGTGGGTATCCTTATTTTCCTCGTCATTTTGGGAAGCATGGTCATGATAATGAACCGGGCAGGAGGTTCGGCAGCTTTCGGAAGATGGTCGGTAACTCATATAAAGACAAAGACCGGCGCCCAGATGGCGACCATCTTACTCGGAGTCCTTATCTTTATCGATGATTATTTCAACTGCCTGACCGTAGGATCCGTTATGAGGCCGCTTACGGACAAGCATAAGATATCAAGAGAGAAGCTGGCGTATCTGATAGATGCAACGGCTGCACCGGTCTGCATCATAGCTCCCATTTCTTCATGGGCTGCTGCAGTTACCGGATTTGTCGACGGAGCAAACGGACTTACGCTTTTTGTCAGGGCTATCCCTTATAATTTCTATGCATTTCTCACCATCGCCATGATGCTCACGCTTACGTTCAGAAAGGCTGACTTCGGTCCCATGAAGCTTGCCGAGATGAGCGGAAGATTAAACGGAGATGACGGCGAGATAAAAGAACAGCCCAGTATCACCGGGTCCCAGGATCAGCCTCATCCTCCGATCTCGGGAAACGGAAAGGTCATCCACCTTATATTCCCGATAGTCGTACTTATAATAAGCTGTGTTATTGGAATGATATATACCGGCGGTTTCTTTGACGGAGAAAACTTTATCGATGCATTCTCCAATTCCGATGCTTCCGTAGGGCTTGTTTACGGTTCGATCGTCGCTCTCATAATTACGATAATCTTCATGATAGCTACCAGGGTGCTCAAGTTCTCGGAATGCATGAACGCGATCCCCGAAGGCTTTAAGAGCATGGTCCCCGCGATATTGGTCCTTACTCTTGCATGGACATTAAAATCCATGACCGATTCGCTCGGCGCAAAGGAATATGTTGCATCACTTGTTGAGAATATGGCCGGAAACCACGCACTTATGAGCATGCTTCCCGCAATAGTATTTGTTGTCGGAACATTCCTTGCATTTGCCACCGGAACAAGCTGGGGAACATTCGGCATCCTGATCCCGATCGTGGTAAATGTATTTAATGCGGATCTTAACAACGAGCTCATGATAATCGCCATCTCTGCATGTATGGCGGGAGCTGTCTGCGGAGATCACTGCTCACCCATATCCGACACGACGATAATGGCCAGTGCCGGAGCGCAGTGTAATCACATAAAGCACGTATCGACCCAGCTTCCTTATGCACTCATCGCAGCTGCGGTATCCTTCGTGGCTTATATAATCACCGGATTTGTAAGGAACTGGATCATCTGTCTTCCCATAGGAATAATCCTTATGGCAGTGACGGTCATCGTGCTTACTGATATCGGTAATAAGGAAAAAAGCGTTGCAGCGAAAGAATAGTTTTTTGAGAACATTTTTTTGAGAACGGTTTTATGCGTATACTTTTAAAGGTTGCTTATGACGGGACTGCCTATCACGGATGGCAGTCCCAGAATAATGGTATAACAATAGAAGAAACTCTTAATAAAGCGATATCCGATCTTTGCAGTGAAGAGATATCCGTTATAGGAGCCAGCCGTACGGATGCGGGTGTGCATGCGCTTTGCAATTACGCGGTATTTGATACCTCTTTTAAGATCGCTCCGGAGAAGGCGGCCATGGCGATAAATGCCAGGCTCCCCGAAGATATCAGGGTCTTATCTTCGGTAAAGGTTGACGATGACTTTCATCCGAGAAAGCAGAATACGGTCAAGACTTATGAGTACTGTATCTTTCGCGGAAAGATAGAAAATCCGATCGGAAGGAACTATGCGCATTTTGTTTATGACAGGCTGGATGTGGATGCGATGAGGGCCGGCGCTTCATATCTTATAGGGCGTCATGATTTCAAGAGCTTTTGCACGGAGAATCCACAGGTAAAGTCCACAGTAAGGACGATATATTCTCTCGATATCATAGAAGACGGACCTTATCTTTATTTCGAAGTTACCGGCGGAGGATTCCTGTTCCATATGGTCAGGATAATAGTCGGAACGCTCCTTGAAGTCGGAAGAGGTAAGATAAACCCCGATGACATAAAGACGATACTTGATGCTGCTGACAGACAGGCAGCAGGACCTACTGCTCCGGCCAGGGGCCTTATGCTCAAAGAGTTTGAATTTACTGATGAAGTTTTTTCTTGACACTGCATATTTCTTTGTTATATAATTGTTGGGTGCGACGTAAGTGAGCATTCTCCATGCCCCGGAAATGCGATCCTTACCCGTTTTTGGCTCTTAATTCCGTTAGCCCCGGAAAGAGTCGGTTGCAGATGTATTGCTACAGTTTTGGAGGTAGAAGAAACATGAAGACATTTATGGCGGATTCTGCTACGGTAGAAAGAAAATGGTACGTGGTAGACGCTACAGATAAGACTTTAGGACGCCTTGCAAGCGAAGTTGCAAAGGTATTAAGAGGAAAGAACAAGCCTGTTTATACTCCCTTCGTTGATACCGGCGATTATGTTATCGTTATCAATGCAGAGAAGATCAAAGTTACAGGTAGAAAGCTTGATCAGAAGATCTATTATCATCACTCTGATTATGTAGGCGGCATGAAGGAGACAACCCTTCGTGAGAAGCTTGCAAAGAAGCCCGAGCAGGTAATCGAGCTGGCTGTTAAGGGTATGCTTCCCAAGGGACCTCTTGGAAGACAGATGT
>DMCJ01000144.1 GCA_003446735.1 Lachnospiraceae bacterium
CCAACAGGATCGGCCAGGGTATCGAGTTTGACTACTGCTGTGTTCATGCAGCCAAGTCCTTAAAGAAACTGGGATTTGAGACCATAATCGTAAACTGTAACCCCGAGACGGTATCTACCGACTACGATACCTCGGATAAATTATATTTCGAGCCTCTCACCTTAGAGGATGTACTTAGTATCTACAGGAAGGAAAATCCTGTCGGAGTCATCGCTCAGTTCGGCGGCCAGACGCCCCTTAACTTAGCGTCCGACCTTGAGAAGAACGGCGTTAAGATCTTAGGTACTTCTCCTGCGGTCATCGACCTTGCCGAAGACAGGGATCGTTTCCGTGAGATGATGGAAAAGCTCGAGATCCCGATGCCCGAATCGGGAATGGCTACTACGGTAGAGGAAGCCTGCGAGATCGCAGAAAAGATCGGATATCCCGTAATGGTCCGTCCTTCTTACGTACTTGGCGGCCGCGGAATGGAAGTTGTTTACGATAAGGAAAGCATGACCGGATATATGCAGGCAGCAGTCGGAGTTACTCCCGACAGGCCCATCCTTATAGACAGATTTTTACAGCATGCAACAGAGTGTGAGGCAGATGCCATCGCCGACGGAACACATGCTTATGTTCCTGCCGTTATGGAGCATATCGAGCTTGCCGGTATCCATTCCGGTGACTCTGCATGTATCATCCCTTCAAAGCATATCTCTGCAGAGCATTTAAAGACCATAAAAGATTACACGAGAAAGATCGCTGAGGAGATGCATGTCGTAGGTCTTATGAACATGCAGTATGCGATCGAGGGAAATACGGTATATGTGCTTGAGGCTAACCCGAGGGCATCCCGTACGGTTCCGCTCGTATCGAAGGTCTGCGGCATCCGCATGGTTCCGATCGCGACCGAGATAATCACATCCGAGATAACCGGAAAGGAATCTCCCGTTCCTACGATGAAGGAAAGAAAGATCCCTTATTACGGCGTAAAGGAAGCAGTATTCCCCTTCAATATGTTCCCTGAAGTAGATCCCATCTTAGGACCGGAAATGAGATCCACGGGTGAGGTTCTTGGAATATCAAGATCTTCGGGTGGCGCATTCTACAAGGCAGAGGAAGCTGCAAAGGCAACCCTTCCTTTATCGGGAACCGTGCTTATATCCGTGAACAAGCAGGATAAGCCCGAGGCGGTCGAGATCGCAAAGATCCTTCACATGAACGGCTTTAAGATCGTAGCTACCGGAAGTACCTGCGATAGGATAAACGGAGCAGGCGTGCCCGCTGATAAGATAAAGAAATTATACGAAGGAAGACCCAATATCCAGGATGCGATAAGCAACGGCGAAGTAGATCTTATCATTAATTCACCCGCCGGAAAGGCAGAGAGCATCACCGATGATTCCTACTTAAGAAAAGCAGCGATCAAATCCAAGATCCCTTATATAACAACCGCGGCAGCAGGTATTGCGGCAGCAGAGGGAATAGATCATATGAACCACAGACATCACGGAGAGATCCATTCTCTTCAGGAGTGGCATGAGCAGATAAAGGAGCTTTGATGAACGACGATGTTAAGGCGCACATCCTGGAATGCTATGAGATGTGCGACCTCATCGAAGAAAATAAGGTAGTAAAGCAGGAGCTCGGTACCACTTTAAGAGAAGCTTTAAGGAAGGAATTTCTTAATTTCATCATCTATCTTGCGGGAGCCGACGGTAATATCAGTACTTACGAAGAAGATTTTATCAACAATCTCCTTGATTCCAGACTTAAGCAGGATATGTTAAAGGAGCTCTTAAGGACGAGGGAACTTACCGAATTTAAATTCGGCGCAAAGATCCCCCTTCCTTTAAAGTACTTTGTTTTGGCCGATGCAGGCAAGAAAGTCGACAAAGATCCTTATAAGAACAAAAAAGCCAGGAAAGTGGTCGATGTTTATTCCGAGATCGGTCAGGCTTATATCGCAGGCAATGAGAACGCCGGTGAAAAGGAGATAGATGTCCTTACCAAATACTGCGTGATGCTTGATGATTACCTTAAGGAATACGGACTCCTTCGCCCCGATAAGAGGGCCACGGAATTTACAAAAGAAGAAAAAAAGCCCGAAGAAACCATGCAGGAGCTCCTTGATGAGCTTAATTCCCTGACCGGGCTTAAGGGAGTAAAGGAAGATCTTAATGCACTCATAAATCTTATGAAGGTGCAGAAACTCCGCGAAGAAAACGGAATGAAGCAGACCGGTGTCAATAAGCACATGGTCTTTATGGGAAATCCCGGAACAGGAAAGACAACGGTCGCCAGACTTTTGTCGGGAATATACAAGAGCATAGGCGTTGTTTCCAAAGGACATCTCGTGGAGGTGGACAGGGCCGGCCTTGTAAGCGGCTATGTGGGACAGACAGCAGGTAAAGTAGTGGATGTTGTAGAGGAAGCGTTAGGCGGTATACTCTTTATCGACGAGGCTTATACTCTTACCAACAATAAAGGACAGGGAGATTTCGGACAGGAAGCCGTTGATACGCTCCTTAAGGCAATGGAAGATCACAGGGATGATCTTATAGTTATCGTTGCCGGATATACTGAGCCGATGGAGGAATTCCTCGATTCCAATCCGGGTCTGAGGTCAAGATTTAACAAGATCATAACCTTTGAGGATTATACTGCCGATGAGGAAGTCGAGATATTAAAGAGCATGTGCACCCGCATGGAATACAAGCTTTCCGCGGATGCATTAAAAGAAGCCAAAAGATTCTTTACCGAAAGAGTCGCGGCTCATCTTGAAAGCTATGCCAATGCAAGGGATGTCAGGAACTATCTCGAAAAGGCTGTTTCAAACCAGGCTTCGCGTATAGTCGGAGAGAAGAATGTAAATAAAGAGATGCTTGAAACACTCGAAGAAGCCGATCTTAAAGGCATAACCTTAGGGTGAGCATCAGTCTGTGTCGGGAGGCAAAATGTACGATTATCTGATAGTAGGCGCCGGATTATACGGTGCCGTTTTTGCAGAAAGAGCGAAAAAAGCAGGGAAAATGGTCCTTGTCATTGATAAAAGAGACCATATAGCCGGAAACGTCTATACCGAATATGATCACGGCATACATGTACATAAATACGGAGCTCACATCTTTCATACCAATAATGAAGAAGTATGGAAATATGTGACCGCATTTATCCCGTTTAACCGATTTACGAATTCGCCCGTGGCAAATTACAAAGGCGAGCTTTTCTCTCTCCCGTTTAACATGTATACATTTAATAAGATGTGGGGAGTGGTAACTCCTGAGGAAGCCCGCGCAAAGATCGAAGAGCAAAGAGGCGAGATACAGGGCGAGCCGAAGAACCTCGAAGAGCAGGCCATTAGTCTTGTGGGCCGCGATATCTTTGAAAAGCTGATAAAAGGCTATACCGAAAAGCAATGGGGAAGAGACTGTAAGGATCTGCCCGCATTTATAATAAAGAGACTTCCGGTAAGATTTACTTTTGACAACAATTATTTTAACGCGCGTTTCCAGGGTATCCCCGAGGGCGGGTACACAAAGCTCGTTAAGAATATACTCGGAGATACGAAGGTAAGGCTTGATACGGATTATCTTAAGGACAGAGAAGCGCTTTCATCCCTTGCAGAAAAGGTAGTCTATACAGGGCCGATAGATGCATATTTTGATAATAAGCTCGGAGCTCTCGAATACAGATCCGTACGCTTTGAAGAGGAACTGCTTGATATCCCCAATTTCCAGGGAAATGCAGCCGTAAACTATACCGACAGGGAAACACCTTATACCCGCATCATCGAGCATAAATGGTTTTCCTTCGGAAAAGACGATGAAGGAAAAGATACGGATAAGACCATAATAAGCAGGGAATATTCCTCGGAATGGAAGGCCGGAGACGAGCCGTATTATCCGGTAAATGATGAAAAGAACACGGCTTTATACAAAAAATACAGAGAGCTTGCCGATAAAGAGGAAAAGGTGATCTTCGGAGGAAGGCTCGGGGAATATAAGTATTATGATATGGATGCCGTGATCGCCGCAGCGCTTGAAATGAGCGACCGCGAGCTGAATGCAGGATAGTATAAGTTGGCATAAGGTTTCTTATGTGTTATACTGACTTAATGTGGCAAAACCACGGGAATCAGAAATTAAGGAGATGTGATCATGAATGTAATCCTTTTATCCGGAGGATCCGGACAGAGGCTCTGGCCGCTTTCAAACGATGTTCGTTCAAAGCAGTTCATCAACATATTTAAGACGGAGGACGGCACCTATGAATCCATGGTGCAGCGCGTTTACAGACAGATAAAAAGCATTGATAAGGATGCGGTCGTGACCATCGCTACATCCAAGACACAGATATCTTCGATACATAATCAGCTCGGTCAGGATGTCGGCATATCCATAGAGCCCTGCAGACGTGATACATTTCCGGCCATCGCCCTTGCGACAGCCTATCTTCATGACGAGCAGGGTGTAAACAGGGATGAGACCGTTGTGGTCTGCCCCGTAGATCCTTTTGTTGAGGATGATTATTTCGAGGCTTTAAAGAAGCTTTCCGATCTTGCCGATACCGGAAGGTCTAACTTAAATCTTCTCGGAATGGAGCCTACATACCCCAGTACCAAATACGGATATATCATTCCCAAGACCAAAGACGATATCAGCGAAGTTGATACATTTAAGGAAAAGCCCGATGAGAAGACCGCCGGTGAATACATCGCAAAGGGTGCGCTCTGGAACGGCGGCGTGTTTGCATATAAGATCGGATATGTTCTCGATATAGCGCATAAGCTCATAGATTTCGAAGATTACAGGGATCTGTTTGATAAATACGAAACCCTTGAAAAGATCAGCTTTGATTATGCCGTAGTGGAAAAGGAAAGCAGCATATCGGTAATGAGATTTTCCGGGATCTGGAAGGACTTGGGGACTTGGAACACCCTTACCGAGGCCATGGAGGATCCTTCGATAGGAAACGTGATCCTTGATGAGAAGTGTGAAAACACTCATGCGATAAACGAACTTGATATCCCGATAGTATGCATGGGACTTAAGGATATCGTTGTTGCAGCCAGCCCTCAGGGCATACTTGTGGCTGAAAAGGCTACGACGGATTCCTTAAAGAAGCATGTTGAGAAACTGGATCAGCAGGTAATGTTTGCCGAGAAATCCTGGGGAAGCTATTCCGTTCTGGATGTAAATGAGGACGGTATGACCATAAAAGTCTTCCTTAAAGCAGGCAACCATATGAATTATCACAGCCATGAGCACAGAGATGAGGTCTGGACCGTTATGTCGGGAACCGGACGTACGATCGTGGACGGAATGGAGAAAACGATAAAGCCCGGAGATGTTATTACCATGGAAGCGGGCTGTCGTCATACGATCTTTGCGGATACCGATGTCACGATAATCGAGATCCAGCTCGGCAGGGAAATAAGTGTAAATGACAAGACAAAATTCGAGCTCGATATCTAAGCCGTTTTTATTAAAACCCACATCCAAGGACTATCTTTGGGGCGGGAACAGGCTTAATGACGAGTTTGCCAAAAACATAGACTCTTCGCCTCTGGCTGAGACCTGGGAATGTTCAACGCATCCCGACGGTGTCAGCATCGTTTCGTCGGGTGTTTTTGAAGGAACGGGACTTGATAAGGTTATAGAAGAGCATCCGCAGTTCTTAGGAAGTCACCCTCTTGAAAACTGCATAGGGGAAAAGCCCGAGCTTCCGATCCTTATCAAGTTCATAGATGCCAATAAAGATCTATCCGTCCAGGTCCATCCCGATGATGAATATGCCTTTGCAAATGAAAACGGACAGCGCGGCAAGACGGAGATGTGGTATGT
>DMCJ01000055.1 GCA_003446735.1 Lachnospiraceae bacterium
GAAACGAAAATTTTCAGGCGGAACATAATATCACATGTGTCACAGAAAAATGAGTGATTTTTGACCGGATCAGTCTCCAAAACATTGAAAGCAAATGTTACATAACGCAGTATAGATGCAGCACGTTATTCTATGGCGTGCAATCAGGAAAGAATTAAATTACAAAGGTATTAAATCGCATAAAATATCATGCGCAATTTTATATCTTCAAAATCATATGTTTTGGAAAAGATGCCCAAAATCCGCGGCCTCGGAAAGCAACCTCGAATTAAATCAAATTTTAAACCGGGTATTTTCATCCTAAAGGATGACATTCGAAAAGAGCAGGCGATTCTGCGCTGCTCTCCCCGATAGATAGCTGAACTACGGTGTTATTAAATTAATGGTGTTATTGAATCTTTAAAGCAGACCAGTTATCGGCAGGACATAGGGTTATGTAGGTCTTTCCGGTGTTGATCCTGATCTCCTGTCCGTCGGGTCCGTAGAACTTCGTCGGATAGATGTCATCCTGCTTTGACCAGGTAAGCGGGATCGCTTTTCCGCCTGTGCAATAGTATCCGCTCATTCCGCTTGACTGCTTTACGAAGAAGTTCATATATCCGTTCTTGTCAAGCTGTTCGTGCTTACATTCCTGGATGATTACATTTTCGAATTCCATATAAGATCCGCTTGCTGCGTCCTTATATTCTTTTCCGTATTCTGAATAGCGATACTTACCGGTCTCGGGAACGTAGGTAAGCTTGCTGTGATTGTGTTCGTAGGGAAGTTCGATAAGTGTGCAGTCAATCGCACCCGAAACTCCGTCAAGACTTATGGGATTTGCTCTTGAAGCAAACTGGAAATGCTGGCCACCCTGATAATATTTATTATACTCGGTGGACATGTTATTTCCGTCAAATCTCTTTTGAACCTCCCCTTTTGTTATATATTCCGTAAACTCCCTCGATTTACCGTTATCGATCCTGGCGAAACCGCCGGAGAAGTTATCAACATAAGGATTCTTTAAGAACATATCGATGTAGAAAGGACCACCGTCATGGCAGACAACAGCATTATATTCAGGTGCGATCTGAAGGTTCGTTGTACGCGTACTTCTGATACTTCCTATACGATCCACATTTCCCCAGTCCTTATACAGACACATGAAACGGGTTATCCTTCCGTTAGCCGTTGAATTCATCATCTCATAGACTATATCGGCCTGAGCAGTACCGAAGTGAGGAAGGGCTGTGAGCTCATTGTCGACCATGACAGCGATCGGTCTCTGATTCTGGATCGCCTGATCTATCCACTCATTGGTAAGCTCACTCCTGTAGCATCCGGGAACGGGCTCCTCGTCATCTTCATAGACCTGGGGACCGTCGGTATGCTTTGATCCGGGCTCATTGCCTGCAGCGCCTGCTTCACCTGCTGTAGTAGTTGTAGGACCGACTACCGTAACTTCGATCTCATCGGTGGGAGACTCCTCTCCTGCCTCTTCATCTTCTTTTCCGCAAGCCGCAAGCATGATGGAAAGCCCTAAAATACCTGCGAAAATGCTGTATTTTTTAATTAAACTCTTATGATACATTCTTATCTCCACTAATTGCTGCCGACACCACTGTCAGCGATCACCTTTTACAACAAAACAATAACTACCGAAAATTTATGCTTCAAGATCAGATGTGCAGTAAGGGCACTTAACAGCCTTGATGTTGATCTCACTCTGGCATTTAGGGCAGATCTTGGTGGTAGGATCTTCCTTCTCTTTCTTCTTGCCAAGAGCGGTTGCTTTGTTTATTGCCTTAAGCATCGCAAAAAGTATAAGAGCGATGATAAGGAAATTAACTACCGCTGAAATGAATGCGCCGTAGGTAAATGCAGCGCCGTTTATAACAAACTGACCGCCGATCGAAACACCGTCCTCGGAAGAAGTTCCGGTTAACGCCTGGATAAGAGGGGTGATAAAGCTGTCGGTAAGCGCTGTAACTATATTTCCGAAAGCGGCACCGATGATAACACCGACCGCCATGTCCATTACATTTCCTTTTAAGGCAAATTCCTTAAATTCAGTCATGAATTTCTTCATTGATATTTCCTCCCTGACATTACTAAATATAGTGTTTGCGGCATCGGGGCGAAAAATAAAGCCCGAACGATCCACAAAAAATATTATACAACATTTAGTAGGGCATGGCAAGCAAAAATCAAAATATCGTGGCTATAAAGTAAAAAAAATACCGCCCCTTTCGGAGCGGTAAAATCTGTTAAATTATGTAAACCACAACATGTCTATCCTCTAATCTTAGAGAGCGCATTCTTCCCGATAAGGCATTCGCAGTGTTCCTTTACATAGGATATGCCCTCTTCCCTATCTGACACGAGCGTCGCATATTCATGAGCGGATAAAACTACCTTTGCGAAATTCTGAGGTGTAACCTTTTTGCCGTCTATGCAAAGATAATATTTCGAGGAATCATTGTCCTTATAAAGTCCGGATCTTATGCCTTTAAGATCACCTAAAGATGAAGCATATTCCATGACCTGACCTATATGATCAAAGACAAATATCCTTATGGCACTTCTGTCACTTCCGCTGTTAGCGGCGATCCTTCCGCGCTTGGCACTCTCGCTCTCCTTAGGCCGGATCCTTCCGCTTCCTATGCCGCTTCCGGTTCCGTTCTCATTTTCAGAGTTCCTTACGTTCTTTTCGACTTCTTTTTTGATATTATCTAAAAGTTTTGCGAAAAAGCCCATCTGTTCATCGCTCGAGCTTTTGTCTATCTTCTTAAACACTTCATCATCGATCGGAACTCCGCCGTAATCCCTGAGGCCCTTTAAAAGACCGGCAAGGTCGAATTTCTGATGTTCGGATAAAAAGATCGTAAGACCGTTGCTTCCCGCAGGCGCGATCTGAAGAGTCGTCAACTGTCCGTCGGGCTTATAATCAACGGCGATCTCGGCCTGTCTTACGATCTCCTGTAAGAGCTCCATGGCAGATTCGCTCCTTGTGAAAAAGTCCTCGATAGAGACATCAAATTCATTCAGATCCGCTTCAGTAACTTCACATTTTACCATATGTTCACTTATTCTTATAAATTCCATAAGATCACATCCTATCCGGTGACAGAGCCGTCACATTTACTTCCTGTCCGTGCCACATGTTCCGTCACATTTACATCCTGTCAGGTGCCGAAAATCCCAGCACATCGATACAGTTTTCCATCACTTTCTTGCAAAGGGATAAAAGTGCAATATATCCCTCTTTCTTTTTTTCGTCACTTTCTCCCAAAACCTTAACCTCATGATAAAAACGGTTAAATGCATTTGAAAGATCATATACATATGCGCATATCCTGTTGGGCGCGTAATCTTCGCAGGCTTTCCTCATGTTTTCGGAAAATGATGCAACAAAGAGCATGAGCGCTTTTTCCTCGTTACTTTCAGGTTCATTAAACATAAGGGACGAAAGATCTTCTTTTGAAGATGCCTCCTTATATTTTGCAAGGATGGAATTTATCCTTACGATCGTATAAAGGATATAAGGGCCGGTATCTCCTTCAAATGAAGTGAACCTGTCCGTATCAAATATATAATCCTTGGACGGCTGATTTGAAAGATCGCCGTATTTTACGGCCGAAAGCGCGACGATCGCGGCTGTTCGCTTAGCCTCTGCCTCATCCGCTTCGTGATTTTCGGTGATCTTTTTGTACATGTTCTGTTCAATGTCATCAAGAAGGAATTCAAGCCTCATGACACCGCCGTCCCTTGTCTTAAAGGGCGTTCCGTCGGAGCCGTTTACGGTACCAAAGCCCAAAAACTTAAGGAGCGTTTTGTCGCTTACAAGTCCGGTCTTCTTAGCGCATCTGAAGACCTGGGTAAAATACAATTCCTGCCTCTTATCGACAACATAGATGATCCTGTCGGGATCATATTCCCTTACTCTTTCCTTTATGGTCGCAAGATCGGTCGTATTATAAAGACTGGCCCCGTCGCTCTTTAATATCATGCAGGGAGGGACTTCTCTCTGATCGCTTTCCTCTTTTACATCCACAACCAAAGCGCCATCGGACTCATAAGCAAGCCCGGATGCTTTCATATCTAAGACCATGCCGGGGATAACATCATGAACGCTGCTCTCACCGTTCCAGAGTTCAAACGAAACATTGAGCCTTTCATAGTTTTTCTTAAGATCCGAGACCGAAACATTTATAATATGATCCCAGAGCGCTCTGTAGCCCCTTACTCCGTCCTGAAGTAATTTGGTTGCCTCCATGGCTTTATCCTTAAAGATCTCGCCTTCCTTCTTCCTTTCAAGAAAAGCTTCCTCGGATTCGTCTTCATTTTTCTTTGGCTTGCTCTTTGCGGAAGCCGTAGGATAAATCTCCTCGAGTTCTGCTATCGTAAAAGGCGCCTCTTTTGGATATTCCCCGGTAAAGTTTTCATCAAAATAGGGAAGATCCGGCTTTCTTTCCTTTAACTCCGCGATGATAAGGCCCATCTGAAGGCCCCAGTCGCCCATATGGATATCGCCGATCACATCGTGACCGTTAAATTTAAATATCCTCTTTATGCTCTCTCCGATAACGGCAGAGCGAAGATGCCCCACATGAAGGGGCTTTGCAACATTAGGTCCGCCGTAATCGATTATGACCTTCTCTTTTTTCTCCGCCTCTTCAAATCCGCATTTATCCGAAGATGACATTTCGGATACATAGGATGAGATGAAACTCTTTTTAATATTGATATTTAAAAAGCCGGGCTTTACGGCATTAACGCTCTCAAAAATATCGGAATCTGCGCAGAGAGCCGCGATCTCTTCCGCAATCATGATGGGCGCCTTATGCGCACTTCTTGCAAGCGCCATCGCGCCGTTACACTGAAATTCGCAAAGATCGGGTCTGTCGGATAGTTTAACCATTCCGTTTTCCCTGTCGTATCCGGCCTTTTCAAACGCCTTCTTCATTTCTTCTGAAATTATGTAAACCAGCTCTTTCATCTTTCTTCACCGTCTCTTTTTTACTGAATTCGCATCCGCAGTAATTCTGCCTGTAAAGGTCATACTCTTTGGAAAGCTCTATGGATCTTTTATATCCTTCGTTTTTCTTAAAATCGGAGGGCAGGAATCTTACTCCGTATTTCTCGCCGCACATCCTTCCGATCTCATTTAACTTTTCCGCATTCTTTAAAGGGCTTATCGTAAGGGTCGTCGTGAAATAATCAAACCCGCCTTTAAAGGCAAGAAAAGCCGCTTCATTTAAACGAAGGGCGTAACATATAAAACATCTTTCTGTTCCTTCTTTGTCCTCTTCATGCCCCTTTACGGCCTCAAGGAATACTTCCGGCTCATATCTTCCTTTCACAAGATCGATCTCATACTTTAACTTTCCGGAAGAATTTAATATATTTATAAGCCTCTCTTCTTCATTAACCCTTTTTTCATATTCAGACGATATCGTGATGTTCGGATTATAGTAAAAGGCCGTTATCTTAAAGTGATCGGCTAAATATGTAAGGCAGTAACTCGAACACGGGGCGCAGCAGCAATGAAGAAATAATCTCTTTCCGTCGCTCATTGGATCGGCTATTATCTTTTCAAGCTCCTTTTGATAATTTACCTTGTTCACGACTGTGAAGCTCCCGCCGGCTCAGTCTTTTCTTCTCCCGCATCTTTCCCGGCTTCCTCGGTCTTTCCGGCTTCCGCTGCCTCTGCTTTACCCGCATCATTAGCAGCATCTGCTGCTGGACTCTCTCCTTCTGCTTTACCCGCATCAGCCTCGCCTTCCGAACCCGAACCGGCATCACCAGCGCCTGCCTCATCAGTAGCGCCTGCCTCACCCTCGAGCTCGTTTTCTCTTTCGAGCTCTTCTACATATTCGTGTATGTTGCCTTCGCAGTATTTATCAACGAAATCTTCTGCGGGGATGGGCTTTGAATAGAAATAACCCTGAACGTAGCGGCAGCCGATCTTTCGGAGCATCTCGACCTGGTCTGCGGTCTCAACGCCTTCGCAGATAACGCGAAGTCCCAAGCCGTCCGCCATTTCTATTATCTTCTTTAAGATCCAGACGCTGGTCCTTGATGCGATGGATTCGGAGAAGAATTCCTTATCGATCTTAAGCACGTCGAAAGGATAATCCTTGAGCATGTTAAGAGAGGAATAACCGCTTCCGAAATCGTCCATCGAAAGGGCGATCTGTCTTCTCTTTAATTCTTTTAAGATGCCTATCATCTTCTCGCTCTCGGCAAAGAGAACGGTCTCTGTTACTTCAAGCTCGATATAGCCCTCGGGGATATGATATCTGTTTAATAGCTCGGTTACCCTCTCGATATAATCGGGAGAATGCATCAGCACTCTTGACTGATTAACAGAGATCGGATATATGGGCTTTTTCTCCATCATAAGCCCGTTTATAAGGATACATGCGCTTTCGAGCATGAACATGTCAAGTCTTTCAACGAAGCCGTTCTTCTCAAATACGGGAACGAAATCGGAAGGATAAACCATCGTCGAATCGTCCTTTATCCAGCGGACAAGAGCCTCTCCGCCGTAGATGCGGTCTTTTACGATGTCCCACTTGGGCTGGATGAACATCTTGAATTCGCCGTTGAACATGGCCATTTCCATCTCGGACTCGATACGGTCGACCTTCTTCATGTCGGCAACAATATCATCGTTGTAATATGCAACGCTCTCAGCCTCATCGCCCGTAAGGGTCTTTCTGGCCACATTTGCCCTGTCTATCATGAGAGAGATATTATTTTCCTTCTTGAGGATATTGTACATACCTCTCTTGAATTTGATGGGATATCTGATGCCGATATCGAGAGCCCTGGCGTTAACCTTGTCGGTAAAGATAAGGAATCTGCTGTTTAAATCGTCTCCGCCCTTTGCAAGGACAACGAACTGATCTGCCGTCATACGTACGCAGCACTCTCTTCCCTTAAAGATATTGCCGGCTTCTTCGTCGATTATCTTTAATAAGGAATCGGCTCTTACATGTCCGTAGGCCTCGTTTATATATCTGAAATTGGCCACGTCGAACCTGCATATGACGAAAGGTATATTTGCAAATTTCTTTAAGGTCTCGTTTGTAAATTCCTTAAAGTAATTTATGTTCTTTCCGCCTGTTATCTCATCTTCGTAAGCAAGCTTTCTTATCATCTTGCCGGCATTTGCGCTGTATCTGTACGCGATAAATGAAAACAGCGCCATCATGCCCATGATCAGCGTACTTGTTATTATGCTGCCGTAAAGGATATTATCGTGAATTTCGGCGAAGATCTCATCGGTATACATTACCAGCATGCAGATCTCGGCATAATCCGATGCCTGAACCGCAGTATAAAAATATCTGTTTCCGGCCCTGTTCCTGCATTCGATCGTATTTGACTGGAAAATGGAATCATCGATAAGATTTTCGACCTTGGCGATCGAAATCTCGTCTAAATGCCAGTAATCCTTCATGCAGTCAAAGACCGTATCATAATGCTCGGTCTGGTCTTTTAAGTTTACGAAACTGCAGTCTAAGATAACACCGTCACCATCTACGATCATAACATCGCCTGCGGCAATCAGATAATCGAGTGCGCTGTCGTTTAACATATTACTTGCTTTATTCTCGCCAATGACCGTACCTGTGCGGATCCCGTTCTTATATACGGGAGTTACGGTAAGGATAGTGTTTTCTCCGTAGAAAAGTTCCTCTTCATCAGAAACATATATGCTCTTTTCGCTTATGATATTGACCTCTTCTTCGCACTTCTCGGTAAGCTCGGATTTTGATCCGTCGTCAGCTAGGACAAATCCGTAAGTATCCACAAATATGATCCTGTCAAAATCGCTGATCGCTTTATATTTTTTAAGTGCCCCGACAACTTCGTCGGTTACGAAATTTCCGCCCGTATAAGGAGATAGCTCTTCTGCGATCAAATCGGTAAGACGGATATCTTCATCAAAACGCGCGGATAAATGATTCTGAGCCACTCTTATCTGGGTCTCAAACTGCTTCTGGATCTCGCCTTCAAGGCTTGTCCTTATATCGATTATATGAAGGATACATATAACAAGGCATGCAAAGAAGACCAGAACACCGGTTATGAGTATGATATTATTCGATTGTTTCTTATGGATACTTTCCAATTATTATCTCCGGTCTACAGCTTTGCAATATCGATGAGCGAAAGCTCTTCTTTTTTGCCTTTTTCAAGACTTGAAAGAAGCGCATTTGCGGTATCAAGGCTTGTAAGGCAGTTAACACCCGTCTCTATCGCGGTACGTCTTATAAGGAATCCGTCCCTTGATTTATCTCTGCCCTGGGTAGGGGTATCTATGACAAGATCTATCCTGTGTCCTAAGAGAAGGTCCATAACGGTAGGGGATTCCTGCCTTATCTTGTTTACCTTCCTTACCTTTACGCCCGCATCCTTTAAGGCCGATGCGGTGGAACGTGTTGCATATATCGTATATCCTAAAGCTTCAAATCTTCTTCCGATCTCGATGGCTTCGCCCTTATCAGCATCCTTTACGGTTATGATGACCTGCTTATGTATGGGAAGATCTATGCCCGCGCCAAGGAATGCCTTATATAATGCTTCATCGAAATTCTCGGATATACCGAGGCACTCACCCGTTGATTTCATCTCGGGTCCTAAGCTTATCTCGGCTCCCCTTATCTTCTCAAATGAGAATACCGGCATCTTTATGGCCACATGTCCGACATTATCGGCAAGGCCCGTCTTATATCCAAGCTCTGTTATCTTCTTTCCCATGATAACGCTGCAGGCAAGATTTACGATAGGTATACCCGTAACCTTGCTTATATAGGGCACCGTCCTTGAAGAACGGGGATTAACCTCTATTACATATACTTCTTCATCAACAGCGATGAACTGGATATTTATAAGTCCTTTTACATGAAGGGCCTTTGCGAGCCTTCTTGAATATTCGACTATGGTATTTACTACATTTTCGCTTACCGAATAAGCGGGATAAACGGAGATCGAATCTCCCGAATGAACTCCGGTACGCTCGATATGCTCCATTATGCCGGGTATTAAGATATCCTCACCGTCGCATACGGCATCGACCTCTAACTCGCGTCCCATCAGGTATTTGTCAACAAGGATCGGATGATCCTGGGCATAGCGGTTGATCACCGCCATGAACTCCTCGATCTCGGAATCGGAAAGCGCGATCTGCATACCCTGTCCTCCGAGTACGTATGAAGGACGGACCAAAACGGGATAGCCTAAACGATTGGCAACTTTCTTTGCTTCCTCGGCCGTATATACGGTATCTCCGGCAGCGCGCGGGATCTTCGTTTCTTCAAGGATCTTATCAAAGAGCTCTCTGTCTTCCGCAGCATCCACGTCTTCGGCCTTTGTTCCTAAGATCGTAACTCCCATCTTCATAAGGGACTCTGTGAGCTTGATCGCTGTCTGGCCGCCGAACTGAACGAGCGCTCCGTCGGGCTTTTCAAGTCTTACGATATTCTCAACATCCTCGGGAGTAAGAGGCTCGAAATAGAGCTTATTTGCTATATCAAAGTCGGTACTTACGGTCTCGGGGTTATTATTTACTATTATAGTCTCCCATCCGGCTTTTTCAAAGGACCAGGTGGCATGTACGCAGCAATAATCAAATTCCACACCCTGGCCTATCCTTATGGGGCCTGAGCCGAGGACTAATACCTTCTTTTTATCTTTATTTGCAACAGCCTCATTCTCGCTTCCGAATACGGAATAGTAATAAGGGGTCTTAGCCTCAAATTCGGCTGCGCAGGTATCTACGGTCTTAAAGGCCGCGATGATACCGTTTTCATATCGCATATCCCTTATCTCTTCCTCTTTTCTGCCGGTAAGGGATGCTATCACATTATCGGGGAATTCCATGCGCTTTGCCTCTTTTAAAAGGCTTACGGTAAGTTCCTCGCTCTTTAATCTCTTTTCCATATCGACAAGGCGGGATATCTTGTATATGAACCACTCGTCGATACCGGTTATATCATGGATGGTCTCGATATGAAGGCCTTTTCTTATCGCCTCTGCGATCACATAGATACGAAGGTCATCTACCTTCTTTAAGCGGTCTATGAGATCTTCTTTTGAAAGATCGGAAAAATCATAGGATAAAAGGCTGTCGGTATGCTGCTCTAAGCTTCTTATGGCCTTCATCAGACCGCCCTCAAAATTATCCGAGATGCTCATTACTTCGCCGGTAGCCTTCATCTGGGTCGTAAGTGTCCTCTTGGCCGTGATGAATTTATCGAAGGGAAGACGGGGCATCTTGACTACGCAGTAATCAAGCGCCGGCTCAAAGCTCGCATAGGTCTTTCCGGTGATGGCATTTTTTATCTCATCAAGCGTATAACCTAAGGCGATCTTAGCTGCCACCTTTGCGATCGGATATCCCGTTGCCTTACTTGCAAGGGCCGATGAACGGGAAACCCTGGGATTAACTTCTATAACGCAGTATTCAAAGCTTTCGGGGTGGAGTGCGAACTGGACGTTGCATCCGCCGGTTATCTTAAGCTCGTTTATGATATTTAAGGCCGCGCTTCGCAGCATCTGATATTCCTTGTCGGAAAGAGTCTGTGAAGGAGCTACGACTATCGAATCTCCGGTATGAACGCCGACAGGGTCTATATTTTCCATGTTGCAGACCGTGATGCAGTTACCGGCCGAGTCTCTCATGACTTCGTATTCGATCTCTTTCCAGCCTGCGATACAGCGCTCTACCAGAACCTGTCCGACTCTTGATAATCTTAATCCGTTCTCTAAGATCTCTTCAAGCTCTGCCTGGTTATGGGCGATACCGCCGCCCGATCCTCCTAAGGTATAAGCGGGACGAAGGACCACGGGATAGCCTATCCTTGCGGCAAAAGCAACGCCGTCATCTATGTTTTCGACAACGAGCGAAGCCGCACAGGGCTCTCCTATCTTTTCCATGGTGTCCTTAAATTCCTGTCTGTCCTCTGCCTTTTTTATCGTAGAGGCGTCGGTACCGAGGAGTCTGACGTTATGCGCCTTTAAAAACCCGCTCTCTTCAAGCTCCATACCAAGGTTAAGGCCTGCCTGGCCTCCTAAAGTAGGGAGGATCGAATCGGGCTTTTCTTTTAATATAAGATTTTCAAGGACCTTTACATTTAAAGGCTCGATATATACATGATCCGCGATGTCCTTATCGGTCATGATCGTAGCGGGATTTGAATTGATAAGTACGACCTCTATGCCCTCTTCCTTTAAGGAACGGCAGGCCTGGGTGCCGGCATAGT
>DMCJ01000040.1 GCA_003446735.1 Lachnospiraceae bacterium
ATTTTTTATCCCCTTTTCCTTGTATTTCGAACATATGTTTGTTATAATATATTTAGGTGCTACCATACTCGGTAGGCGGTTAGTCCTTCTCTCGGAGGACTGTGACCTCCGTTCACATAGAGATCTCATTTGAGAAATCTTTTGGGAAGTAAATGCTTATGCTAACCATCGATGACCTTATCGCAGTGCTTGCATTGTGTGCGACTTTCTATAGTCTTGGTTATATGCATGGAAGGCATAATTCCAAGACACAAAAATAACCGCCCATCGTCCCGCAAAGACCAGGCGGTTATTTAACCATCTTACTTCGGGGCTAACCGTCTATCGGTAGCACCTTTTATAGTTAAATTATACTGTCTGCACAGTTAATTGTCAATTGTATGCCGTGTCGGCCTTAGTCGACAGACGCGTGTGAAATCCACATAGAGAACCGTCCCCTATGGGGATTCTAAAAATACTTAAGTAACAATCTCATCCTCTATAAGCTCCGTGCCGTCTGCGGCAGTTGTCGCAAGCTTATCGCACCTCTCGTTCTCCGGGTGTCCGTCATGACCTTTGACCCAGTTAAAATGCACTTTATGGTCTTTTTTTGCCTCAATGAGGCGTATCCAGAGATCTTTATTCTTAACCGGCTTTTTCCCGGCCGTCTTCCATCCGTTTTTTATCCATGAATCAAGCCAGTTTTTGTCAAAAGCATCGACAAGGTATTTGGAATCGGAATACAGCTCGACTTCGCAAGGCTTATTAAGTGCTTCTAACCCTACTATGGCAGCCATTAACTCCATACGGTTATTCGTAGTCTTCTTATAGCCCTGAGAGAATTCTCTCTCATGCACCTGTCCCTTGGAATCGATATATCTTAATACTGTTCCGTATCCGCCGGGCCCGTCCGGATTTCCTCTTGCGGCACCGTCCGTAAATATGCTGACTTTCATCATAGATATTCTTTAGCCGTCCTCTCTGCTTCTTCGATTATCTTTAGATCAAATCCGGCTTTTTTCATAAGCCTTATGGCATTCCTCTCAG
This sequence comes from Lachnospiraceae bacterium, assembly GCA_003446735.1. GTDB lineage: Bacteria > Bacillota > Clostridia > Lachnospirales > Lachnospiraceae > UBA2882. The sequence continues at coordinate 1,027 of DMCJ01000040.1, forward strand.
TAGCCGGCCCATCTTTAAGCTTATAGGAAAAGCTCACATCATCATCTCCGCCGTCTTCATCAAAATGCTTATTATCATACTTTTTGCTTAAAAGGCCTGTAAGTTCAAGGTCGTGTGTCGCTGTAAATACAAGCGCATTCTTATCTGAAAGATCATTTAAGATAGCGTATGCGGCACCGATACGTTCAGCGGTATTTGTACCGCGGAGCACTTCGTCTATAAGGATAAGAAGAGGCACCTTATCATTTGCCGCATCAAATATCCTCTTTACCGATTCGACTTCAACGACAAAATAGCTTTTTCCGCCCGTTACATCATCTCTTAAAGCCATCGATGTATAGACCATGAAAAACGGAGCTTTATACTCTGATGCAAGGACTGTAGCTATGGTCTGCGAAAACAGCACATTTATCGCAACCGCCTTAATGAAGGTGGATTTACCCGATGCGTTTGAGCCCGTAAACAAGACACCCTTTCCATTTGTGCTTATATCATTTTTTACCGCATCATCTATAAGAGGATGATAGATATCTTTTATCTTTATGTCGGGATTTGAAGCATTTGTAGTTGATGTGTCTGTATGTTTAAAGTGGTCGGGTCTGCTCCAGGTATCAACCGATGCCCTGAAATAGCTTACAGAATCCCAGGCTTCGATAAAACCGATAAGCTCATACATCCTTAATATCTCGTCCTTCTTTTCGGTTATTAATCGAAACATCGAATAGAGCTTAATAAGGTCAAAATGAAAGATCATATTTACATAGGTCATGATGATCCCGGCAAGATCCATGCCGTCGGAAACATTAAATGCAAGAAACGAAAACCGCCCGAGAGCGCTTAATGAATCCGAAATACTCTTTATTTCTTTAAATTCCTCATCAAACTCTTCATAAAACTCTTTTGAAAAACCTTTGTATGATGAAAAAGCATTTGAAAGAGATATTATGAGCGAAGTCGAAGGAAGATAGATCTCAACACCCTTTTTTATCCTGTAATACACAAAAGCCTGATAAATACATATAACGATGAGCGGCAAAAACATCACGGAATTAACAAAAACGGCCAGGATCAATGAGATAACAAGTAAAACATCCGCAATAACGCTCGGATACATGTTTTTCTTTTCACTTCCCACGATAAAATCAAGTACCTCAAAAAACGGAACTTTGAGATTATGATCCATTTTACGCATAAGAACCAGCAGTCTTATCCGATCGTACTCATTATCCGAAAAGAAGTCTATATGACTGTTTCTTTTTTTAAGTTCTTCAGTATCATAAACAGGCTCCGTAAGGATCTTTGAGAGGATCTCCTCCCCTATCCTGGACGCAGTATAATCGATACGGTCAAATACCATATCAAGCTCTAAGTCATTTACCGTGATCATATCGGGAGAAGACTTTTTGTCGGCATAAAACGATATATAATCAACGCTTCTCTTTTTTTCGATCTTCTTTCCGAATAAAGACTTCATGCGCCGGGCAAAAAGCTTCTCTAAGCGCCTTTCTTCGATAACGCCGAAGATCATGATGATGAGCAAAATGGCAAAGACCGTTGCAAAGAACAATACATATTCCATCACTTAAGACCAAGCCTTTTTGCGATATCATTAGCCTTATCATAAAGCTCATCAGGCGTAACTCCGATATCGAATCTTCCGTCTTCATAGAGGATCTTTCCGTTAATCATCGTCATCCTGACATTTATCTTTGATCCCGCATAGACTATGTTCTTGGGTATGTTATGAAGCGGCTGCATATTGGGCATATTAAGATCGATCATTATAAGATCGGCCTTCTGACCCTTACTTAAAGTCACGCAGTCATTAAGGCCCATAGCCTTTGCCCCGTTAACCGTAGCCATCTTTAATACTTCGATCGCATCACAGCTTGAAGCATCTTTGTCATTTACCTTTGCAAGGCCGGTTACAAGGAACATTTCCCTGAAGAAATCAAGGCAGTTATTGGAAGCAGGGCCGTCTGTACCTATGGCTACGGGAATGCCCGCCTTTAAAAACTTACTGATGGGCGCTATACCGCTTGCAAGCTTTAAATTGGATGCGGGATTGGTAACGACATATAAACCGCGCTTTTTATATATCTCGATATCTTCATCGTCAAACCAAACGCAGTGATATCCGCCGCCTCCAAAGTCATGAAGTCCAAGTTCTTCAAAAAGCTTCGTCGGAGATTTGCCGTATCTTTCGATACATTCATCCACTTCTCTCTTTGTCTCTGATGTATGCGTAAAAACAGGGGCTTTATATTTGTGAGACAACTCGGATAACTTTTCAAGAAGCTCTCTTTCGCAGGTATATTCGGCATGAAAACCGAGCATGAATGATGATAAGTCATTAACCCCGTTAAGCTTATTAAACCTGTTCTCAAGTTCCTCTAAGGATGGTCCAAACTTATTTATACCACTGACCTGTACATTTCTGAATCCGCAATCAGTAAATGATCTCTGGATCGCATAGGGATCCAAATACATATCCATCGCTGCGGTTATACCGCTTGTAAGATACTCAAGTACCGCAAGCTTAGTAAGATCGTAAATATCATCATATTCCATCTTAC
>DMCJ01000109.1 GCA_003446735.1 Lachnospiraceae bacterium
AAAGCGATAAAGGATTATATATTAGAGCAGTCCGAAAAGCAGAGGATGAAGAGACGTACCTTAAATACCCAGAATCTTAATTCGGGTGTCTCTGATCTGGATGACGGCGATCTTGATTCATAACAGGATCATAGAATAAAAGATGACTGACAGGGAATTTGAGGATCATATATATGATCTTAAAAGTCGCGGCAGTATAATGGGGCTTTCCAGGATCAGAGCGCTTTTAAAAGCACTCGGGGACCCACAGGATGACATACGCGTCATTCATATAGCCGGAACGAACGGCAAAGGAAGTGTGCTTGCCATGTGCGAAAGTATCCTGTCAAAAGCAGGATATAAAGTGGGAAGTTTTTCTTCTCCGGCTCTTTTAAATGATAAAGACAGTATCAGATTCTGTCAGAAAAGTATTCCCGCAAAGACTTATCGGGGGTATTTTGAAAAGATCGATGAGATCGGAGAGGCTGAAGAATGCACCTTTTTTGAATGTCTGACAGCGGTGTCATTTATGTATTTTAAGGACAAAAAAGCCGATGTTGTGATCCTTGAATGCGGTATGGGCGGAAGAGACGATTCCACCAATGTGATAAAAAGGCCCGTCATGTCCGTTATAACGTCCATATCCATGGACCATTCGGATGTCCTTGGTAAAACACTTCCGGAGATCGCGGATGTTAAATGTGGGATCATTAAAAATGACAGTGTTGTCGTTTCAGCTCCGCAGGTTGAAGAAGTAAAAGAAGTCATCGTAAGGGCGGCTGAGGAAAAGGACTGTGAGATAGTATTTGCGAAAGCGGCCGAAAAGAGCAAAGGAACAAAAGAGGTAAGGCCGGGCGGATATTTAAAGGTTTCTTATTCAGATGATCCTGCGAAAGGAAGGTATGAACACAGGCTGTCACTTACGGGGGATTATCAGCTTATAAATGCCGGAGTAGTGTTTAAGGTAGTTGAAAAGTTAAGGGAAGCCGGATTTACGATCTCTGAAGATGCCGTGGATAAAGGCCTTTCAGAAACAAGATGGCCGGGAAGATTTGAGTGTATATCAAAGAAACCTCTTGTCTATTGTGACGGCGCTCATAATGTGGCCGGAGCGAAGGCTCTCAGAAAGACAATAGAGAGAGACCTTAAGGGAAAGAGACTCATCTTTGTCATGGGTGTATTTAAAGATAAGGATTATGAGGGCATAGCGGCTGCAACCTGCGATATGGCGGAGAGTGTCATAACCATAAAGGCACCGGGTCCCCGGGGGCTTGATTCTTATGAGCTTGCGGGTACGGTACTTAAATTTAATAAAAATGTGACGGCTGCCGGGAGTGTTGAAGAAGCGTGTGAACTTGCACTTCTTCTTGCGCGTACCGACGGAGTGATAGTCGCATTCGGGTCACTGTCATACCTGTCACTTTTCACAGAATGCATGACTAAGAGCAGTATGACAAAGACCAAAACTATAAACAGGAAGTAGACAAAAAGTGGATAAGGAAAAGATCAAAAAAGCAGTCGAGCTCCTTTTGGAGGGGATAGGCGAGGATAAGGAAAGGGAAGGATTAAAGGATACTCCCGACAGGATCGCAAGGATGTACGAAGAGCTTTTTGCGGGAATGGGCGAGGATGCAGCTGTTCATCTTGGTAAGACATTTACGAGTTCGCACAGCGGGATGGTCCTTGAGAAGGATATTACTTTTTATTCCATGTGCGAGCATCATATGCTTCCATTTTTCGGTAAGGCGCATGTGGCTTATATTCCTGACGGCAAAGTCGTCGGGCTTTCAAAGATCGCAAGGACTGTTGAGGTATTTGCCAGAAGGCTTCAGATACAGGAACAGATGGGCGATCAGATCGCCGAAGCGCTCATGAATGACTTAGGAGCAAAGGGAGCGATGGTCATGCTTGAGGCTGAGCACACTTGTATGACGATGAGAGGAATAAAAAAGCCGGGGAGTAAGACGGTAACTATAGCTGCAAAAGGAGCTTTTGACACGGATGTCACTTTGCGTGATGAGTTCTATAAGGCCCTTTCGGCCGGCAGCTGATCTTATCCGGATGACTGCTGAAATCACAAAAAAGGAACAGGAATATATTTATATATTATGGGAATGTATGAAAGCCGCGAGAGCATGCAAAGAGTAAACAGGATACTCTTTAATACGTCTTATCGCAGATATGTAAGAAAGATAGAAGAATATGAGGTTGACAGGGAGTTCTGCAAGCACGACATGAACCATTTTCTGGATGTGGCGCGTATTGCTCATCTTATGAACTTAGAGTCGGATAATCCGATGAAAAAGGAATGGATATATGCTGCAGCGCTTCTTCATGATATAGGCCGGTTTGTGCAATATGAGGATGGGACCGATCATGCCGAGGCCAGTGCGGACCTGGCAATGGACCTTTTAGAAGATGCCGGATTTACGGGGAAGGAGATAAGGATAATCTCCGATGCCATAAGATATCACAGGGATAAGAGGGTTAAAGAGGATAAGGGACTTCCCGGGATCTTATACAGGGCTGACAAGTCCAGCAGACGCTGTTATCTGTGTCCTATGGAAGCCAGATGTGACTGGAAAAAGAAGAAAAAGAATTTCACCCTGGAAATCTGAATTCGCGGCAGGACTGCCACAGTACGGAGAGCATTTAATGAAGATAGGTCAAAGATCCTTTGACGATGACCATACGTATGTGATGGGAATCTTAAATATGACACCCGATTCATTTTCGGATGGCGGAAGATATAACGAGCTTGACATCGCACTAAAAAGAGTCGGCCGGATGCTTGATGAAGGGGCCGATATCATAGATATAGGCGGAGAATCAACAAGGCCGGGAGCCGAAGTCGTTCCGGCGGATGTTGAGATATCCCGCGTTGTCCCTGTTATAGAAGCGATAAGGAAAAATTTTGATGTTCCCATTTCGCTTGATACTTATAAAGGCGAGGTTGCCCTCGAAGGCATAAAGGCCGGAGCAGACATGATAAATGATGTCTGCGGGCTTGAATATGATGATAAGATGGCTGATGTCGTGGCCGGGGCTGATGTGGCCTATTGCCTTTGCTATCAGCGTGAAAAGGTTTATAAGGATATTCTTTCCGAGATGGTCAGGGATATAGAGGAAAGCCTGGAAAAAGCCATGTCAAAGGGAATATCTGCTGAGCGGATCTGCATAGACCCCGGGATCGGCTTTAATAAGACATATGAGGAGAATCTGCTTATCTTAAAAAGGATAGATGTCCTGCATACTTTCGGGGTGCCCGTGCTCCTTGGAACTTCAAGAAAATCCTTTATTGGAAAGGCGCTCGATGTTCCGGTAAATGAGAGGATGGCAGGGACGCTCGCGACTACGGTAAGCGCAGTCTTAAACGGTGTAAGGTTTGTAAGGGTACACGATATAAAGGAAAATGTTCAGGCTATAAAACTGATAGAGGAAATAAGGAACGTAAAAGGGTGAGAGACAGGATAAACTTAAAAGGCATAGAATGCTTTGCATATCACGGAGTGTATGAAGAAGAGAGGATAAACGGGCAGAATTTTTTTGTCGATGCCACTCTTTTTCTGGATACGAGAGAGGCGGGGAGAAGCGATAACTTAAGCCTTTCGGTGGATTATGCCGCCCTTGCGGTTTTTATAAAGGAATATGTCGAGGAGCATGAATTTAAACTCCTTGAGGCTTTGGCGGAAGGGCTTGCAAGAGCTATCCTCATCAAATATCATAAGGCGGAAAAACTTGTCCTTACCATACATAAACCGGAAGCGGGCATACCTGTTCCGTTTAATGACGTTAGTGTCACAATCGAAAGAAGATGGCATGAAGCATATGTTGCGTTCGGCTCAAGTCTCGGCGATAAGGAGGGTCAGATAAATAAAGCCCTCGAGGAGCTCGCCGGAAAAGCGGATATATACGTACATACTGTGTCAGATCTTATGACAAGCAGCCCCTATGGAGGAGTGGCAAAAGAGGAATTTGTCAACGGTGTTGTAAAGATAAAGACGCTGCTTACGCCCGAAGAGCTTTTAAGCGTACTGCACGATATAGAAGATTCTCTGGGAAGGACCAGAGAGATAAGGTGGGGAGATCGAACATTAGATCTGGACATCATATTTTATGACAAGCTTGTCACCGAGGATGAATATCTGACAATACCGCATCCTGATATGAAGAACAGGGACTTTGTTTTAAAGCCCATGGCCGAGATCGCGCCGGGGCTTGTACATCCCGTTTATTTAAAGACTATGAGAGATATGCTTACGGAGCTTACCGGGAGAACGAAATAAGTGGCTAAGAAAAAGAAGAAAATGAAAGATACGGTAAAGAAAGCCCTGGGAATAAGTGTTTTTGTCCTTATCCTGGGCGGGATCATGCTGTCTGTCATTCTGGACAACAGGGCATATATAAATCCTGACACGTATGTCGGAAATACGGCCGGGAATCTGAATAACGGAGGAAAATTCTGCGATACCGAGAAAAAGGTATTCTTTTCAAATGCTTATGACAACGGTTCATTATATATCATGAACCCGGATGAGACCGGCCTTAAGCGGGTATCGGGTATAAGGGCCTCCTATATAAATGCCGATGAGCATTTTGTCTATTTTGAGTCAAATGACTTATCTGCGGCTTCGGGGCTCGGCGGACTGGCCGTTCCCTCCATCGGTATCTTCAAGATGAACCACGGAGGCGGAAAGAGCGGGAACATCGTCAGGGAAAATGTCCGCGGGCTGACTCTTATAGGAAACAATATCTATTACGTCAAAGATACCAAGGAAACCGGGATCACCTTTAATTCCATGGATGTAAACAAAAAGGAGGAAATGCTGCTCCTTAAGCAGGAAGTAAATCCCGGATGCACTGACGGAAGAAACATATATTTTACGAATTTTGACACGGATATGGGGCTGTACCGGTACGATGTCACCACCGGCGGGATGTCGATGCTAACGGCCGAAAAGGCGTACAATCCGCAGATACAGGGCGAATATATTTATTATATGGATATAGCGGATGACTATCATATCTGCAGGATGAAGATGTCTGATGGTACGAGCGAGACTCTCGGAGATGACAGGGTTGACATGTTTTTGGTAGTCGGTGGAAAGATCTTCTATCAGAAGAGTTCGCAGGACTCACCGGCCCTTATGATAATGAATACGGACGGAAGCGGCGCATCTACGGTGATGGAGGGAGTTTATAAAGGGCTCTCGGCGGCGGGTTATTATGTTTATTTCTATACATTTAACGATGATGCCATTTATCACGTAAGTGCAGACGGGACCGGAGTAGGAGAATTTACGGCAGCAAGAGAAGCGGCCGAGAAGAACAGGTAAGAGAGAATGGAATTAACGGATCTTAGAAAAGAAATTGACACTATTGACAGTGAGATAGTAAGGCTGTTTAAAGAAAGGCTTAAAATAAGCAGGGCCGTAGCGGAATATAAGATCGAAAACGGCAGGAAAGTCTTTGATAAGGCAAGGGAAGACGAAAAGATACGTACGCTTACATCTTATGGTGAAGATAAGTTTGAAAAGCGTGCTTTAGAGGAATTTTTCAGGCAGATCATGGCTGTCAGCCGAAAGATCCAGTACAGGATAATGACCGAAAGAGGCAATATAGCCGGGACTGCATTTATTCCCGTGGATGAACTTTATGACGGAGATGTCAGAGTTGTTTTCCAGGGTGCCGAGGGTGCATATTCCCAGGCTGCGATGAATAAGTATTTCAAGGGAAATATAAAGAGCGGCCATGTTGATACGTTCAGGGATGCCATGGTGGCGATAGAGGAGGGAAGCGCGGATTTTGCGATCCTTCCGATAGAAAACTCCACGGCGGGGATAGTCGGGGATATATTCGACCTTTTAGTGGAGTTTGAAAACTATATCGTCGGCGAGCAGATCATAAAGATAGAGCACTGTCTTTTGGGGGTGAAGGGCAGCAGCTTAAATGATGTAAAGAGGGTCTATTCACATCCCCAGTCGCTCATGCAGTCCCAGAAATTTATCTCGGATATGGGATATGAGCAGATAAGCATGCAGAATAATGCATTTGCCGCAAGGAAAGTGTCGCAGGACAACGATAAGAGCAAGGCGGCCATAGCAAGCGAATATGCGGCCGGGATATACGGGCTTGACATCCTTAAAAAGGGTGTGAACATGAACAAGGACAATTCCACCCGCTTTATCGTTGTTACCAACAGAAAGATATTCATGAAAAATGCGGGGAAGATAAGCATCTGCTTTGAACTTCCTCATGAGAGCGGCTCTTTGTACCGGATCCTGTCTCATTTTATCTATAATGATCTGAACATGACGAAGATAGAGAGCAGACCCATAGCGGAGCGGAGTTTTGAATACAGATTTTTTGTGGACTTTGAGGGAAACCTTGAGGACTCTGCGGTTAAGAATGCGCTAAGAGGCTTAAGAGACGAGGCAAAGAATTTAAAGGTCCTTGGGAACTACTGAAAGATCGGCAGACGGATAAGGAAGGAGGCATAAGGGGTATGGCAGCTAAATTATTTGCGGCGATCGATGTAGGTTCATATGAGCTTACGATGAAGATATATGAGATAAAAAAGGGCAGTATCGAGGAGATAGACTGTGTAAGGCGCCGGATCTCGCTCGGGTCCGATTCCTATAATACCGGAAGGATAGGAAATGAGAAGTTAAACGCGCTTTGCGAGACACTTTCGGATTTTGCCCGGATAATGCAGGGATATAAGGTTGATGCCTACAAGGCATACGGAACAAGCGCGATCAGAGAGATAGAAAATACGGATGTTGTTCTGGATCAGGTTAAGATAAGGACAGGAATCGACATCAGTGTCATAAGTAACTCCGAGCAGAGATTCCTGGATTATAAAGCTCTTGCATCAAAGCCGGCGGAGTTTAGCAGATACATCGAAGGAGAGGGAGATTCGGCCCTTCTTGATATAGGCGGAGGTTCCGTTCAGATCTCTCTTTTTGAAAATGACACGCTTGTCGCAACCCAGAACATGCATCTGGGTGTCATGATAATGAGGGAAAGACTCGAGGCCTTATCGGCTAAGAGCGGAACCTATGAGAGGCTTATAGAAGAGAGCGTAAACACTCAGTTTTCACTTTTCAGGAAATTTTACTTAAAGGATGCGGATGTAAAGAATCTGGTCCTTATCGATGATTATCTTTCTCCGGTCTTAGGGCGAAGAGAGTTCTTTAAGACTCCCGGGGTCATTGACAGAGATGAATTTTTCTCATTTATGACAGAACTGTCAAAAATGCATGTTTTCGATATAAGCAGAAAATACTCTCTTTCGGAAGAGCATGCTTCTTTGTTATTCTACAGTGCCGTTCTTACAGACAGGATACTTGAGGTGTTCGGTTCTCAGAAGATTTGGTGTCCCGGGGTTTCCCTTTGCGAAGGTATAGCATTTGAATATGCGCAGTCGGTAAAACTTGCCGGAGATGCGCATGATTTCGAAAAGGATATACTTGCTTCGACGCTTACCATAAGCAAGCGTTTTATGTGCAGCAGGAAGAGAAATGAATTTTTAGAGGCTCTTTCCCTTACCATATTTGACAAGATGAAGAAACTTCACGGACTTTCGAAGAGAGAAAGGCTTTTACTTCAGATAGCCGTTCAGCTCAATGACTGCGGAAAATATATTTCCCAGACTGAAGTCGGAGAATGTTCGTTTCGGATAATAATGGCGACCGAGATCATAGGACTTTCCCACAGAGAGCGTGAGATCGTGGCCTTTATCGCAAAATACAACAGGGATGAATTCGATTATAACAGGCTTATGTACGGGCAGGAGAGGGTCGGAAGGGATGAGTACCTTACGATCGCAAAGCTTACGGCCATCTTGCGTGTCGCTAACGGTCTGGATCGCTCCCATAAGCAGAAATTCAGGGATTATAAGGTAATGCTCAAGGATAACGAGCTGATAATAAGCGTAGATACCAAAGAGGACATCACGCTTGAAGAAGGGCTCCTTACCGAAAGGAAGGATTTCTTCGAGGAAGTTTATAATGTGCGTCCCGTAATAAAGCAAAAGCGGCAGTAGACGCAAAACGGGAAGACCGGGGGTAATAAAATGGCGGAAAAAACTACAAAGGCAAAGATCGATTACGAGGATCCGGATCTTTATTACAACAGGGAGTTAAGCTGGCTCAGATTTGATTACAGGGTGCTTGATGAAGCAAGGCAGAAGAAGAACCCTTTGTTTGAGCGCATAAAGTTTTTGGGGATAACAGCTTCGAATCTGGACGAATTCTTCATGGTAAGGGTCGCGTCCTTAATGGATATGGTACATGCGGGATATGAAAAGCCGGATATCGCCGGCATGACTCCCAAGAAGCAGCTTCAGGCGATAAATGAGGAAACGCATGATCTTGTGAGCCTGCAGTATTCCACGTTTAACAGGTCAATCCTTCCGCTCTTTAAGCAGAACGGGATAAGGATAATACTGCATCATGAGGATCTTACAAAAAAAGAAGGTGCTTATATAGACAGATATTTCGAGCAGGATGTCTATCCGGTTTTAACGCCGATGGCGGTTGATTCATCAAGGCCGTTTCCTCTTGTAAGGAATAAGAGCTTAAACTTAGGCATGTTCCTTAAGAAGAAGGACGGAGACGGGGAGACGGAATTTGCCACAGTTCAGGTTCCGGGCGTTCTTCCGAGACTGGTTGAGATACCCGTCGAAAAGGAAAATGAGAGAGTTTTCATAACGCTTGAAGAGATAATAGAGAGAAATATCAACAAGCTTTTCCTTAACTACGATATCTCATGCATCCATCCCTTCAGGATAATGAGAAATGCCGATCTTTCCATCGGGGAGGACGGAGCGGAAGACCTTCTGCAGGAGATCGAAAAACAGATCAAACGCCGCCAGTGGGGCGAAGTCATAAGACTTGAAGTTGCCGACGGAATAGATAAATCCCTGCTTAAGACTTTAAAGAAGGAGCTTAAGATAGATGATGACTGGATCTACAGGATCCCCGGACCCTTGGATCTTACATATCTTACGAAGTTATACGGGGCAGACGGATTTAACCATCTTAAGGAGAAGAAATATACGCCTCAGCCTGTGCCGGAGTTTCCGGAAGGATGCGATATTTTTGAGGAGATAAGGAAGCATGACATTTTGGTACATCATCCTTATCAGACGTTTGATCCCGTCGTTGATTTCATAAGAAAAGCGGCAGACGATAAGAGAGTGCTTGCGATAAAGCAGACTCTTTACCGCGTGAGCGGAAATTCGCCCATAATCGCTGCTTTAGCAAGAGCTGCCGAGAATGGGAAACAGGTGTCGGTGCTCGTGGAATTAAAGGCGAGATTTGATGAAGAGAACAATATAGTATGGGCCAGAAAGCTTGAGCAGGCAGGATGCCATGTTATCTACGGCCTTGTCGGACTTAAGACGCATTCCAAGATCACACTCGTGGTAAGGCGTGAGGATGACGGCATAAGACGCTATGTTCACTTGGGAACGGGAAATTACAATGATGCTACTGCCAGGATATATACCGATACCGGCCTGTTTACCTGCAAGAAGGAGTTCGGCGCCGATGCCACTGCGGTATTTAACATGTTATCCGGATATTCCGAGCCCGAAAGCTGGAATAAGCTCTCGGTTGCGCCCCTCTGGCTTAAGGACAGACTGATATATCTTATAAGAAGAGAGGCCGAGTTTGCTTTAAGCGGCGGAAAAGGCCATATTATCGCCAAGATGAACGCTCTTTGCGATCCCGAGGTCATGCAGGCGTTATATGAGGCAAGCGGGGCCGGAGTTAAGATAGAACTCATCGTGCGCGGCATATGCTGCTTAAAGACGGGAATCCCGGGAATATCGGAAAATATCTCCGTTCGTTCCGTGGTCGGGACTTTCCTTGAGCACTCGAGGATATTCAAGTTTGAAAATGACGGAAATCCGGAGTATTTCATGGCAAGCGCTGACTGGATGCCCAGGAACTTAAACCGCCGTGTTGAGATCATGTTCCCCATAGAGGACGAGGCGCTTAAGAAAAAGACCGATCATATCCTTACCTGCCTTCTTTCGGATAATACCAATGCGCATATACTTATGCCTGACGGAAAATATGAAAGAGTGGACAGAAGAGGAAAGGCTGCATTTTCGAGTCAGGAGAATTTCTGCCGGGAAGCTGAGGCAGAGGCTAAGGCCATGCAGAGCGATCCGCTTGAAGAGCGGGTATTTACCCCCGAGACAAAGGTCGTTACTGTAAGTGAGTAGCAGGTGCCGGTAAAAGATGTGAAAAGACTTCAAGGAAGCCATCGTGGTCATTATCGTTTCGGGTAATGACATCGGCGGCTTCTTTTACTTCATTCCGGCCGTTTATCATGGCGATACCGCAGCCGGCGGCTTCTAACATCGGAATGTCGTTCATCGCATCACCTGCGGCTACAGAGTTTTTTACCGGAACACCTAAGTGCTCACACAGTTCCTTTAATGCATTACCCTTTGAAACATCGGATCTTATGCATTCGAGATATTTATCGTTTGAAAAGACACAGGTAAGGCCGGGGCGCTCTGATTTAAGACGGTCACGGACCCTTTCAAGCTTTTTATGGTCGCTTAGATCTATCATTATCAGCTTATAGGACGGCTTGTCCATTGCTGAAGCTATATCCGGGCTTACGACATATTCAAGCTTTATGGCATGCCTGTAATATTTAAGCTCTTCATTGTCAGCAGGACTTATGATCCTGTTTTCTCCGTATCCGTGGACATGGATGCCCATTTCGGCACAGACTTTACTTACAAACCTGATATCTTCGTAGGTGAGACGCTTTTCGATAACAGGCATCTTTTTATCGCAGTCATAAACAAGAGCTCCGTTAAATGCTATGATATAACTGTTCTTAAGAGGAAGGCCGAGCTCGATGGCCGTCTTTGATATGCTCTCTACGGGGCGGCCGCTGGAGAGGACAAAATGGCCTCCCTGGTACGTGTAATCAAGGATCCTTTGTTTAATAACAGGCGAAATATTTTTGGATGAATCCAGGAGGGTATCATCCATATCCGCGAAAATGGCGGTATTTGACATCCTGCCAATTTGATAACGGTAGTTTTTAATATTTTCGAGAACGTCTTCTCCGACAAAGAGCTTTCCTTTTCCGACCCCTAAATCTATGCCGGGTTTGTTCTTTCCGTGAAAGTCGCTTCCCCCGCTTATAAGAAGATCGTATTTGGATGCCAAATGACGGATGAGTCTTTCTTCCGCGGTATTGTATGTGGAATATAAAGCCTCGATGCCCATAAGGCCTTCATTTTTAAGCTCGCATACAAGGCCGTCTAAGGTCCTGTCGCTTAACCTGTACAGGATGGGATGGGCAAGGATCGGGATTCCGCCCGCGTCTTTTATAAGATGAATGCCCTCAGCGGGTGTGACTTTTTCCCTCGGGATATAGCAGGGACAGTGGTCGCCGATATAGCGCTCGAATGCCTCTTTTGCCGAGGAAACATAGCCTTTTTTTAACATAAGGGCAGCATAATGGGCCCTGGTAAGTACAGAGCCCTCAAATTCTTTGCTTATTTCGTCGTAGTCTATGTCTATCCCATGCTCTTTAAGCAGGGTGCAGAGCTTTTTGTTTCTTATATCTCTTGATTCTACGAACTTTTTTAAGTAATTCTTAAAAGCCGGCCCTTCATAATCGATATAAAGGCCCACTATATGTATGTCCCTTCCGTTCCATTCCGTGGAAAGCTCGGTCCCGGGTATGACTTCAAGATCAGTACCGCTTGCCGCATTTAACGCTTCCCTTATACCGTCCGTGGTATCGTGGTCTGTTAAAGCTATGGCAGAGAGATCTTTCTTAAGAGCGTAGTTTACAAGCTCTGTGGGAGTCAGGGTGCCGTCTGATCTGTCGGAATGGGTGTGGAGGTCAACGGCTTTCATCAGTCTTCGTCATCCTCTTTATCAGCAGTGTAAACAGCGGTACGTTTTCTGGCCATCTCATCGCTTGCAAGATATTCGTCGTATGTCGTTATCTTGTCTATGAGCGAACCGTCGGGAAGTATCTCCATGATGCGGTTGGCCGTGGTCTCGACGAACTGATGGTCATGACAGGAGAAGAGCTCCACGCCTTTAAATTTGATAAGGCCGTTATTTAAGGCTGTGATCGATTCCATGTCAAGGTGGTTGGTAGGCTCGTCAAGGATCAGGCAGTTTGCGCCGCTTATCATCATCTTGGATAACAGACACCTTACCTTTTCGCCTCCGGATAAGACTTTTACCTTCTTTACGCCGTCTTCACCGGCAAAGAGCATCCTGCCCAAAAAGCCTCGCACGTAGGTGATGTCATCTACGGGAGAGTAGCCTGAAAGCCACTCGGCTATGGTTAAGTCATTGTCGAATTCCCCGCCGAAATCCTTCGGGAAATAGGCCTGGGATGTGGTAACGCCCCATTTAAACGTTCCTTCATCGGGCTCTTCCTCGCCCATGATTATCTTAAATAAGGTAGTCTTGGCAAGCTCGTTGCCGCCAACGAAAGCTACCTTGTCATCATGTCCCAAAGTAAACGAGATATGGTCAAGTACGAGGGTATCGCCGACCTTTTTGGTAAGATTTTCAACGCTGAGCACTTCGTTTCCGATCTCGCGGTCCGGACGGAAATCTATATAAGGATATTTGCGGCTGGAAGGCCTGATATCCTCAAGCTCGATCTTTTCAAGAGCACGCTTTCTCGAGGTCGCCTGCTTGGATTTTGATGCATTTGCGGAGAAACGGGAGATAAATTCCTGTAATTCCTTGATCTTTTCTTCTTTCTTTTTGTTTGCTTCCTTCATCTGACGGATGAGCAGCTGGCTCGATTCGTACCAGAAGTCATAGTTTCCGGC
>DMCJ01000231.1 GCA_003446735.1 Lachnospiraceae bacterium
GCTTCCGTATCTTAAGATCTTTCCTTCTCCTAAAGCTACCACATAGTCTGATATCCTCATCGCACTTTCAAGTTCATGAAGGCTCATTATAACGGCTACGTTTTTTTCAGTCGCAAGCCTCTTTATACACGACATGATCTCTATCCTGTGCTTTATATCAAGATAAGATGTGGGTTCATCAAGAACAAGAACCTTTGGCTCCTGGCATATCGCACGTGCGAGCATCACTCTCTGTCTCTGTCCGTCGCTTATTTGCGTAAAATCCCTGTCCTTTAAGTCAGCTGCATTTACCGTATCAAGAGCTGAAAAAGCTATCTCTTTATCCTCTTTGGATAATATTCCGAATCGTCCGGTATACGGATATCTTCCCATTTCGACAACTTCAAGACAGGTCATAAGCTCCGGATCGATCCTCTTCGTAATTACCTCTGCCATCTGTTTTGCCGCTTCATTTTCGGATATTTCATCCATATCCTTACCGCCTAAGTATACGGATCCGTACTTCTTTTTAAGCTCACCCGTAAGTGTTTTTAAAAGAGTTGACTTTCCACACCCGTTAGGACCTATTATGGTCATGATCTTTCCGGGCACGACGTTTAAGCTGATATCATCTATCAGCGTCTTATCATATCCTATGGCGAGATCTTTTGTCTTAATCCCTTCCATGTTTACCTCTCTTAACCATCATCGCGATCACCACCGGCACAAGGAATACTGCCGTAACCGAGCTTACCGAAAGCTCGGTCGGCGATAAAATGTATCTTGCGATCGTATCACAGAAAAGGGTTATGAATGCGCCGCCCAGAAAACAGGCAGGTATCATAACAAGCGGCTTTGTCGTCTTAAATATAAGCTTCATAAGATGAGGTACCGCAATACCCACAAAAGATATGGGGCCTGCAAAAGCCGTTACGCTCGCAGCCAGAAAACTTGATAAGAGTATGAGCATCACCCTCAGCATCCTGATGTTTACACCCATGCTCCTTGCATATTCTTCACCCATCCTGTATGCGCCGATCGGCTTTGAAATAAGTATGACCGAAATAAAGCATAAAACAGTGATCACCGTTATGATCCTTATATCATCCCAGTTTATTCCGGAGAAGCTTCCCATCGACCAGTTATGAAGATTTACTATATTGGAATCATCCGCAAATGTGACCGTAAAATCGGTGATCGCGGAACAGATATATCCGGTAAGTATACCGCATACCACAAGTATACTCATATTCCTGACTCTTAAGGATATAAGAAGAACAAATCCCATGGCAGCCATCGCCCCTATAAAAGCCGATGTTACCAGAGTAAACGATGTTATATGTTTTCCCTTTGACAGTATAAATATCATCGAAAGAGCCACGGCAAGCTTGGCTCCGGAGGATATCCCGAGTACAAAAGGTCCGGCGATCGGATTATTGAAAAAAGTCTGTAAAAGATAACCCGAAAGAGCGAGTGCTCCACCAAGCAGAAGCGCCGCTATCATTCTGGGCATACGGATATTAAAGATGATGTTCATATTCATCTCATCCCCGGTCTTTTTTGCGAGGATATCAAAAATATCTTTTAATCCTATCGAAACGCTGCCCAAAGAAAGACTTAATATCATAAGTCCCGCAATGAGTATGCACAGTATTAAAAAAAGTATTATCTCCCGGCTCTTTTTCATCATTTTAATTTATTAAGGTATATAAGATCACTTTCTTTTCCGGTAAAAACATTATTAAGATCGTTCATAAATTCCGCGATATGAGTTGATTCCTGAAAGAAATCCCTGCTCGTGCAATATACCTGCCCGTTTTGTACCGCCTTAAAATCCAAGAAAAGTTCATTCTTTCCGATAAGCTCATTT
This sequence comes from Lachnospiraceae bacterium, assembly GCA_003446735.1. Classification (GTDB taxonomy): domain Bacteria; phylum Bacillota; class Clostridia; order Lachnospirales; family Lachnospiraceae; genus UBA2882. Next base: position 1,850 of record DMCJ01000231.1, read on the forward strand.
AACTCAGTAATCTCTCCCCCTATGGTACTGTTATAGATCAAAATATCCGCATCTTTAGCGACCCTGTAGAATTCTTCCATCTGCATGTTCATGCCGGATGATGCATTTTCATCCACATTATCCAAGCCGCGTATCACATACTCTCCTCCGGATAATTCTATCATCTTTGAGATATAATCTCCCGGTTTTTTTACATTTATCATACCTGTATCGGTAATATAGAAAAAACCGACTTTTTTCCCGGTACCCGCCTTTTCCATTATGGGCTCTATAGCTTTTACCTGAGCGTCATAATACTCCGCCGCTTCCTTTTCCTTTCCGAATAAAAGTCCGTAAAGCTTTATCCATTCAAGCCTTCCCAAAGGATGATCCTCATAACTGGACATCTCTACTATCACGGGGATCTTAAGTTCCTCAAGTTTTTCCTTTACTTCGGGCTTGTGATATATCATCGTATTTTCAATGACAAGATCACATTCTTCGGATAAGATAAGTTCATAATCCGGCGCGGAATATTTGCCGGCATAGAGAATGTCCCCTCTTTCCATGGCTTTTCTTACCTCACCTAAATACCATTCTTCTTCCTTCGTTCCCGATAATCGCACTTTATCAAGAACTCCGCACTGCCGTAAATGATCCATTACCGAAGAGGATACGACACAGGCCTTAGAGGCAGGACTTTTAATAATTACAGCGCTTTCTTTAAGAGAGTCTCTTTCCTCTTTTGATATTGCACTTTCATCTCTTAATAGTAAATACTTATCATCTCCTATGGATATAAGAGAATTATCTCCGTAATATTCTACCTTAAAACACTTTGCATATTTAAGATCCATTTCGCCTGTCTTATCTCCAAGAAGATCCGACAGGTCCTCAGATCCCGCACCGCCTGCATCATCTGCCTTATCCGGTCCGGATCCGTCTTCTCCGGTGCTTTCCTCAACGCTTTTTGCGCCCTCACCATCCATATGGAAAGTTATGACATATTCGATCTCATGAGGCTTGCTCATCGCGGTTGTATCGGCGATGACACTTAGCGGCTTACTTATATCATCTACCTTTACCGTAAAGGATGAATCCTCTCCGGCCGGTGCTTCATTTAAATATTTTTCGCCGCCGACTATCATATAGTCATAATTAGGACTGCTCCAGTTAAGAGTGACCGTCATCTCTCCGCTCTTTTCCGTCACATCTACAGGTGACTTTATATAAGCCTTTCCGGTCCCGCCTTCCATGGTGATATCGACGCTGTAGGTTTTATCCTCAATAGAAGTAACCCCCTGCGAAGCGCAGGAGGTTACAGATATCATGCATATAAGCATGAAAACCACAATGTAATGTTTTATATATTTATACCCTTTTACCAAAACTATCCCTCTTATTCAATCGGAGATGATACCACTACCTTATGATCATACCACTTATTCTTTGTTCCGATAAGGGCCAGATCGAATTCTTTATCAAGATAAGGAACGGGAACGTCAAAGCCGTTAACTTCTTCGGTTGTACCGTCATCAAACTTTACGGTATCAACTGTAGGCTCTAAAAGCTTAGCTCCGTCCTTCTGTGCATCCTCGGCCATACCGGGGAAGAGATTTACAATATTCTTTGAAGAAAGAGATACATGAACCGTCATCTTACCGTCTTTTACCGTAAGCTCGGCTTCATCGTTTAAAGCCTCGGAAACATGGAACATGGAACCGTCCGTGGTAAACTTAACCTTATATGTTCCGTCCTTAAGATCGCCTGATGCTTTTGCTTCTTCCTTATCCCCGCTTTTTGCGCTTACACCCGCATTCTTAAGGGCCTCAGCGGTATGAGCAACATAAAGAGACTTAACTTCATCAATCCTTCCAAGACCTGCTATCTGGCAGTCAACGCTGTCAAAAGCACCTGATGCATTAAACATGCTCTTCCAGGAATCTTCGTCATCACCGGCCATATCGTTATTTGCATGGTCTCCGGCAACTACCATAAGGGGACGAAGAACTACTTTCTTATAACCTGCTTCCTTTACTGCATCGATGATATTCTCGCATGCTGTCTCTTCAGGCTCTCCCTCTACGGTTCCTATAAATACATTCTTATATCCGAGCTTATCCATCTGGGTTGCCATCTGGCTGTAGCTGACCTTGGCTGCATGTGCGGTACCGTGTCCCATAAATACGAAAGCGGTTCCGTCTTTTTCAGCGGCACCCAGATCATCATAGCCTGCTTCTGCTACAGCTGCATTAACAACTGCCTCGGCTACCGTCTTCTTATCTTCATTTATTACACTTGCATCCTTACCGACCTCGCCGAGAAGGGGCTCTGCGATCGTAATTAAATCAAATTTATCTTTATAAGCATCAGCTGCGGCTTTAAGCTCGTCATACTCGGCACCATGCATAAGATGTGTGGGCTGGATAACAAGGTTTTTAACTCCGTTTGCCACTGCTCTTTCAAGAGCCTGATCCATATTATCGATCTTCTCATTATCGCGTGCCTGAACATGGTTGATGATGATCTGAGCTGTAAATGCTCTTCTTACGGACCAGTCGGGATTTTCCTTAGCTATGGCATCCTCAATCCCTTTTATATCAAGGGCACGGCTGTCGTTAAAAGATGTACCGAAGCTTACAACGAGGATCTCATTCTCGCCGATATCATCAGCATTTAAAGGATCGTCCTTAGAAGCATCACCGGTATCGCGTCCGAAATAGTCGGGATCTGCATTTTCGCCCTCAACCATTTCCTTCTGCTCATCGGTAAGTGCATCCCACTTTTCCTTTGCCTCAGCACAAAGCTTGTCTGTCTCATCGGTCCTTTCCTGGACATAGATAGCATCGATAAGATCCGCAACCTCTTTTGCAAGTTCCTCATCCGAGGGTCCTTCCTTAACAGGTGATTCCTTAACTTCCTCTTTAGTCTCTTCCTCTTTAACCTCTTCCGTTTCGGATTCTTCGGCGGGCTCAGCCGGAGCGGTATTTCCGCATCCCGCAACAAGAGCTGCTGTCATTACCAAAGTAAGCATTGCTGATAAAACTCTCTTTTTCATTTTTTTCTCCTCCTAAAAAATAATGCCCCGCCACAAGGCAGAGCACACGTAAAACACCGGAAGCATTACCTCCGGCGTCAAACAGACAGGATCATCCTGTCCGATTACGCACAACCAGTTTCTCGTGGTCTTTACATGCCACTCTCACGGCAGGTCTCCCGGCTCACGGCCTTCCCGGGGATAAAAGCCCCAAGGACAATTGCTAAGATCGCCTTCCCGGTCTCCCAGTGGCATATGATCCTTTCAGCCGTATACGGTGACGAGTTCGCTCAGGCCTTTAACCTGATTCCCTTTTCACCGGAGCAGATCACCGATCTCTCCGACACCGCAAAGTGTGATATTAAGTTTACACCTATCAAATACTATCAAACGCGATCTGTTATGTCAAGGATTCATGCCTGCTTTGTCATGCCCTTTTCATGATAGATCCTCATCTTTTCAATAAATTCATCAACAAACTCCGGCTTTGATCCGTAGTAAAAATGAGGAAATCCCCACAGATGATCATCACCGGCATGCATGGCTTTTCTCTCATCACTTCCGTCCGGTTTAACGATGCTTATATCTTCGCCGTTATCATCGCTTTCGTAATAATGAAATTCATGTCCCTTTAAGCCCTGCATCCCATCGCCGTTTTTGCACATAAGATATCCGAACCTTAAAAGATGACCCGTATAGCTGCATTTTCCCTTAACGGCACCGACCATCGGATATTTTTTCCCGTCCTTATCCGATATACTCTCATTAAGGTACATAAATCCTCCGCACTCAGCCAAAGAAGGCATCCCGTTTTCTATGGCTGAAAGTATCGACTTTTTCGTTTTATCACTGCCTGAAAGAGTCTTTAAATGAAGCTCCGGATATCCTCCGCCAAGGATGAATCCGTCTGCTTCCTTGGGTATATCCTCATCTGACAGCGGAGAAAAATACCGGATCTTTACTCCGCGTTCCTCAAACATACGCAGGTTTTCCTTATAATAAAAACAGAAGGCTTCATCCCTTGCTACCGCAAGAGTAAGTGCTCCGGGACTATCCTTTATATCCCCGGGATCAGCGGATCTGACGCAGGCATCCTTTACGGTAATTTCAGCATGATCCTCCATTATTCCTTCTATCAGATCGATATCCACATTCTTTTTAACTGTCTCACACATCTTATCGATGCGATTGTTAAGTTCTTCTATCTCATCAGGGAGCATGAGCCCTAAATGCCTAGACTTAAGATCCGCCTCAGCGCATACCGGTATAAAGCCCGCTACTTTTACATTATATCCCTCAGCCTTAAGTCTCTTATCAAGTTCCGGTTTAAACTTCTCGTAAAAGCCGGCTGACATCTCATTTAATACGATGGCTTTTATGAGCTTATCCTTATCATCAGCAAGCACACCCATTATCTGTGATATCAAAGTCCGGCCGCATCCTCTGGCCTTTACTGTAAGAACGATAGGAGAAGAAGTGCATGATGCGATCTTATAACAGGAGCCCGCCTCATCTTTTACGTTCATTCCGTCATATATTCCCATAACGCCTTCGATAACGGCGCATTTACCTGAGGCATTTAAGACAAGTCGCCTTACTTCATTTTCGGATGAGAAAAACAGATCCAGATTTTCCGATTCGGAATCCAGCACTTTTTCATGAAACATGGGATCTATATAATCCGGCCCGCATTTAAACGCGGCAGGCATCCTTCCCCGATCTTTAAGTATCCTTATAAGTGCGCAGGTAAATATAGTCTTTCCGCTCCCGCTTCCCGGTGCCGCTACCATGATCCTGGGCTTAAGCGATACATTCTTACTTGTTTCATCCTCATTTTCATCAGAAGATACAGGCATCTTACCAGCCGTGGGAGCTCCCAGCGTAAATGAAAAGATCGTCACAGGATTTCTCTTTTCTTCTCTTCTGTCTCCAAGCGGATCTAAAGTATCGGTCACTTCTATCTTTGTGCACTTAAGATCTGCCGTATTATATTTTCGCGCGATCTTAAATACACTTTCCATGGTCTTTGGTAATATCGCATTTATGACCACTCTTATATTTTTTCCACGGGAAGACAGATCTGATATCATCTCATCAAGCTTTCCGGAACTTCCGCCAATAAAAACGGCATCCGGATCTTTAAGATCTTTCATCACTTCCGTCGCTTCACCCTCAAGAACGGTAAGATTAAATGCGCCAAGCCTTTCCCTGTTTATCCTTATAAGATCGACCGCTTCTTTCTTTTGTTCTATCGTAAATACTTTAAGTGAAGGATCCTGCTTTGCTATCTCTATCGCGACAGAGCCCGTTCCTCCTCCTATATCAAAAACAACATCCCCTTCTTTAAGGCCGAGCCTTCTTATGCTCTCATGCCTTATGCATTCCTTTGTCATCGGAATGGTATGCCCGGCATGCCTTAAAAAATCCTCATCATTAAGTCCGCAAAAAAGCTCTCTTTTCTTAACTTCTTTATTTATGACAAAAAGACAGAGGACTCCCGGATCACGAAAATCTGCCGCTTGTTTTGCGGTAAGCTCTATAATTCTTTCATTCTCATAGGAAAGATCGATCCCTATAAACAGACTGCATTTAAGATCTTCCTTAACCAAAGATGTACCTATCTTCCTTACATCCTCATCACTGCCAAGGAGCACAAATACCTTTTTATGATATCTGATCTTTTCTATAAGTCCCTGTATATCCTTATCTTCGTCAGATCCGTGGATGCTTGTAAGAACGGTATCCTCATAGCTTTCGCCTAAAGATGATGCCATATATGAAAACGAACTTATCCCGGGAAGTATCTTTATCCTGATATCATCTTCACTATCGGCGGCCTCTTTAAACGATCTGGCTCCGCTGTAAAACCCGGAGTCTCCCGAAAAAAGGACCACGGCATTTTTTATTTTCTCTTTTCTTATGACAGGGATGATATCCGCCGCACGGTAGACCGCATGTGACTTTTTATTTATTCCCTGAAGAAGTCTCGGAGCGCCGAATATGGCGTCAGCCTCTTCTATCGCTCTTTTAACCTCTTTAGTTACGGTCTTTTCCGCTCCCGGACCGATCCCTGCAAGGATTATATTTATCCCGGCATCTTTAAATTCCGGTTTCTTCCCCGTTATCTTACAAAAAGCTTCTTCAACGCTAAGCCCTTTTTCTTCCACCGGTCTTTTTATCACATAGATATTTATGCCAAGAGCTTTGGCCGCATTTATCTTTTCATCAAATCCGCCCCTGCTGCCGCTTTCCTTTGT
>DMCJ01000213.1 GCA_003446735.1 Lachnospiraceae bacterium
CCTTCGCTGTAGGGAACCTTTAATGAAGGATTAACTTCAAAAAGGTTATATGATCTGTTTGAGTATACATTTCCGTATGCCGCGGATATCTGTGATTTAGACTCTTTTTCAGCACTCCTTGAACCGGATCTGTCAAAGACGATCTCTTCTTCTGTAGTCTCTTCCTCATCGGATTCTACGGTCAGGGCTTCAGAAGATGATTCTTTTTCTTCTGCCGGCTTAGCTTCTTCTGTCTTAGCCGCCTTGTTTTCTGCCGCGTTTGTTTCTTTAGTCTCTGTCGTCTTTGTTTCCGTGGCCTTTGCGTCGGCTGCCTTGGTTTCTTTTGTTTCCGCCGTCTTTGCGTCTGCTGCCTTGGTGCCGGGCGCCGTGCTGTTATCGGAAATCGACGTTGCAGTCGTCTCCGCTAAGGCTGCCACCGGTGATACCGCGATGGTAAGCGCTAAGGTTGCCGCAAGTAACATCCTAAGGCTTTTTCTTTTCATAATCGTATTTCCTCCTCCGTGTCCTGTGACCTGTAGGTGTATCTTATGTATTGCTGTCTGTGCGTTTTGACCCCCTTAGAGTCCGTACGACCTCATAAGGTTTGCAAACTCTACGGAATCCGCAAATCCGGCGATGATACTGCTCCTGCTCTCGCCGGCATTTAACTTATTTAACCAGTAGTCATATCCTGCCTGATCGGGCTCTCTGTTAAAGAATGTATGGTAGAGCGTAGTCACATATGTCGCATTGTCCGTGTTCTTGTTAAGATACTCGGGAGATGTGAAGAATCCGGTCGTAGATACGTCCTTTACGCTCCACTCTTTTGTAAGGATCCTGTTGCACCAGTCGTTAAGTCCGGCTGCATCATATGTCCTTCCGAGGCCTACTGTATAAAGCCTTGAAACAAACTCGGTAAGACCCACGTTCTTATCCCTTGCTTCGGTTATCTCAACGTTTCCTCGAAGGATATTGTAGAAGCCGCAGAGCGTTGTAAATTCCTGGCTTTCCGCAAATCCCTTAAACACGCCGAGCCTTGTCATACCGGCATCAAGAGCCTGCTTCCAGTATGCGATCTCCTCGGATGAACCGGGTCTGTTCATCAGGACTTCGTAAAGGAGCGCGACATACTGCTCATTGCTCACGTTCTTACTCTGGAATTCATCGGAGAAGAACACGCCCTTTGCAACATCCGCTCCGGTCATCCTTCCGCTTACAAGCTCATCAACCCAGTATGAAAGTCCATTCGTATCAGGGGTCCTGCCAAGACACTTGTCATAAAGTCTCTTAACAAAGTCAACGATCGAATTACCCTCTGCGGGATCGGTCCTTGATCCCATAACGGAATCTAAGTACTCGCCTGCCTTTGTATAAAGGACATCGGTGGGATGTACATCGTCGCTGTAATAATCCTTATAATTTTTGGCATTGATGCCAAGTTTGGTGTTGAAATCTATAACGCTGACGTTCTTTGCTTTCGCAACGTTCTTTATTGCCGTGATATAGTCGGAGAAATAAAGATTCTGGGTGTTGGCCGCGCGTATGAACTGTCCCTTGTAGTAGAAAGGAAGGATGATGTATACGTTCACATTTGCAGCCTTGAGGCGCTTGATACCTTCGTTCATGGCTCCGCATACGGTAGATGTATCGGTGGAATTGGTGCGTCCGAGCGCTCTGCTCTGTGAAAAATCGTTAACACCGAATAAGATAAAAGCCACATCATAGCTTCCAAGTGTCACATTTCCCATCTGCGCAAGCAGGTTATTATCGACGTTTGCAGTAGAATAGGTAGCTCCGCCGACTGCAACGTTCGTGATCCTGCATCCTCTTCTCTTTGCAAATACACCGGGGAAATTGGCCGTCTCATTTCCCACAACGGTAGAATCACCGAAGAAGATGTACCTTGTGTAGTCCATCTCTTCCGTTAAAGCGTCATCTTCGTTTCCTGCCGCTTCGTTATAGGCTCTAAGCCCTTCTCTTGCCGCAAGCGCTTCATTTAAGTTTCTGAAAAGCTCCTCCGCTTCTTCCGGCGTTGCTTCTCTTTCTTCGCTGTCTGTTCCCGTGTCATTTTCTGTTTCGGCTTCTATCGCCTCAGCGTTCTTTTCTACCGCCTCAGCATCGTTTTCCGACACGCCTGACGCAAATACAGTCGCAGGCATCATCGTGATTACAAGCGCAGCCGTAAGCACTGCGTTTATGATTCTTTTCCCCAATCTCTTTTTCATTTCTTCCTCCGTTTTAACCCGGGATGTTCTCGTCCTTATATTCGTGTGATCTTTCTTATGATCTTTCGTGAGCATCTTACTGCCCACAATCCGTATAATCATACCACATTTTGTGAGGTATGTCTATTTTTCATTCAAAATAATGTCCAGCATCGCTTTGGGAGTCACAATATTTTGTAATCAAATGCAATCATCTGAATGAAAAGATCATAATTAGTTACGAAAGTAAATAGAAATAAACAGCACTTTTTAGCTGACTCCAGAATGGAAGTGAATAAGGCAGCCTATCGCATCTGACAGCTTTGATGTATGTAAGATTCAGGATCACAAAGATTATGGCTGTCGTAAAACAAAAGATCGGTATAAATGCTTTGGCAAAGGATGAACTATCTTTTTCTTTAGAATAGGATATAAGTTCGTTGAAAAAGGCGGCCATAGGAAACACAAACAGGATGAGGTGATCGCAGAAAAGGCGCTGCCCGTAACAATCACCCATCCACCAGCACCACCATGTCGCGGTTATAGAAGATATGAATAAAAACACTATCAGGCACGCCAGACAATATTTTTTGTTTTTGCGGCCAAAAAAGATCATTCCTAGGATCGCAAATATCAGTACGGGGCAATAGATGAACAGTCCCTTGGAGTCACTGAACCAGACCTCATAGAATTTGGGGTTGGTAATGTAAGCAAAGGTCTCTCCGCCGTAAGTGTTTTGTATCCATTCTCCTGCCTGGATCCGCCATAAAATTAGCTGTATCATTATCACAGCAGAAAAGCCGGCAATCTGGACAAAGATACGCGGCTTAAGTATCTTCTTTAAAAGCCGGTCCTTAAACTCGGAAAGAGATAGTACGTTATAAAACAGATAAAAGAGACCGACTGCAATATTTGTATATCTTATCATCGTACATAAACCGAGAATGATCCCCAGTACAACATCCATCAGTGGCGAGATCTTTTCTTTTTGTTCATAAGTATCTATATAAAAAACAAAAAGAACAGAGGTGAAAAATCCGTAAATATGAGAGAAACTGGCCATTTCGTTTGTGTAGAACGGGATCATCGTTCCAAAGGTGATAAGTGCGCAGATAAAGACGGAAAGTTTTTCGGAGTACTGTTTTTTCAGCATTTTGTATATCATGATCATCGAAAGGATCAGATACAATAGCGCAGATAGGAAAACCGCTCTTTGAAAATGAACATTTATCCCGTTTTCGAGATCTAAGTTAAAGATCTTTGAAATAAAAAGGGCGATCAGCAGGAGTGGCATCTGCAGGAAGTTGGTCCCAAAGGGGAATTTGATGACCTCCCCGTTTGCGAAGTTATGGGTAATAAAGATCTTTGAAAAATAGGAATAATAAACAGCCCCGTCTGATCCTACGATGACGCCTTTATAAAAATGCGCCCATAGCGAAAAATAGATCGCGGTAAAAATGAGAAACGATATAAAATAAGGATTTTTGATTATTTTTTCTCTCATCGAATCACAATCTCCGTTATCGGCCACTTTCCGGGAGCAACTGAGTTGTTTTCAATCCTTATTACTTTTACGTCTTCCGCCGGGATAAAAGCATAAGTGATATGATCATTTTCATCCGTTGTCGTATAGGATATAGCTGTATAGTTGGTATAATCTGTTGTATAACTGATATTAATCGGAACGAAGGGATAATCTGTATTATTATATATCGTTATCTCCGAAACGGTCTTTGGATCTGTAAAATAAATATCCACTAAATCTCCCTGAGAATGATCGTCTAACAAAATGCCCCAGTTGGTCATATAATCTTCATCGATAAGGAGAGCTGCATCAAAAGGTTCTTTGGTGGTTAAAATCTTTTCGATCCCGTAATTGGATGTAAAATCAAATAAACCAAAGAATATCTTTATCATCATAAAGATGCAGAAAAGAATAAGCGCAAGGCTTATAACTATCCATTTTTTATCCTTTTTTGACATTTCTAATTCTCCGAACTCACTATGGCACGATGATCGCATCTGCTTCATCAACTAAACGAGTACTTTCACGCTCTACATTATTGTAAAATGCTATGTCGGGAACTGAATAATACGATATTCCCTCATAATCCAAAGCCATCTCTATATACGATTGATACCAGGGATCTTCAACATTTACGCAAACCCCATCGCTATCTTTATACTCTTTTGCATCAAAATCATAAGAATACTGTTCTTTAAGTCCCGGATTCTGATCTGACGGGTAGTTGCGCGGATATCCTGTACCATTATCATTTGAAATAACTGTTTGTATCCTCATGGCCAGAAAAGCAAACTGTACTACAATAAATACCACCGGTACAAAAGTCATTACACGGACGAATCTACGCTTATCCGCGACAGCCCACACCAAAGTATCCACTATCATCAGATACAGAAAAGGCGAGATATATAGGAGCATTTTTCCTGCGCTCCAAGGCTTTTTTGATATCAGCATAGCTAAAAATATGATCACACCACAGATCGCCAAGCAAAGGAATGTGGTCTCCTGAGATACTTTTTTCTTTATACATGAATAAACCACTCTGCCTGCGGATACAACTAATACTGAAATAATCCCAACGCATATGATGATCGCCAGGATAATCCACAGGAACATGATCACCCTGTTCTGACAGGCATAATCCGGTGCGATGATAAACATTCCCGACATTGAGATAATACTAACTATTATCTTCTTAACTGTATTCTTCCATGCGATCTGACTGGGAATAAAAGGATAATATCCGTCCCAATACGAATCAAAATAGACCGCCCAGTTTTGCCTCATGTCATCTCCACTGCTAAGTGCCTGCGACACTGCAAACTTTAGTGTGCTCCAATCTGTAACAGCTATAAGGCCGGCTATCAAGAGCGGAACTGTCAACAAAATCAGCACTGACTTAAATGTCATTTTCTGCCTGTCAAACAATAAGATCAAAACGGTTGCAACAACCATTAACCCGGCATGAACTATCGTGTCTTCGGGATAGATCAGAAATATCCCGCTTCCTGCTATTACCAGTAAAAGAAATTGGCTAAGTCGAAATCGCCCTTCTTTCCTTATTACATTGATTATCCCGATAAAAACGCAAACATACGCCAACAAACAGGGGGTGGAAGTAAGCTGTGGCCACGAATCTATGTCATTTGTTATCTGACCATAAAATCCGAAAACAAATATCGCAGAAAGAATGAACAGCATCCCATACTTTAATTCTTTTTTTCTGTATATGGCTATAGATCTGATCGCATACATCATCGATCCGATCCAACTTGTCCATACTGTAAGTTTAAAAAGATATGCTTCAAAAAAAACATTTCCCCACCCTTTTCCACACAAAGAAGCACATAGAAGCGGCGTAGTGGGACGATCCAATTCCAAAACCTGATAACCAAAAGACATCACATCAGACAAAGCCTCTCCTCTGCTGATGATATCAGCGCCAAAAGAGACCGGATGCTGACACATATAGATAACTTCAGCCAGATAAAAATAATGATCATAGATATTGCCCTTATGAACGAATAGTTTCTGTCCCTCTATCACCCCGGGCACAGAAACTATCAATGTCACAAATACCATCATTAAAAGTGAATAAAAAACCTTTTTATCTACACCCTTTTTTATTAAATATACAAGAGCTATTACAAATCCCGCCGCATACCCCACACGTACAAACCATATTCCGGCCCCAAAATGGATATAGACTAGTGCGGCTAAAACAGCGCATACTGACAATCCGATCGGAAAACCGATCAGGGAATTCATAATGTCGTCTTCATTTATCTCTGAAAACTTAAGAAGTGCCAGTCCTATTGTCCATACCACGGGAATGAACAACAGGACTGAAATATAATTAAGTATCATCTCATATCCTCAATAAGCCCGATCCACTTTTCTCCCTGTTTTTCCATGTATATTCTTCCAAAGTTTTTTAACTTCCGAGTATTTTACTTTATCCCCGAACAGCTCCCTCATGACAGGAATGTCAGGCAGAACCTTTTTTGCATTTTGAATTATCCATGAGACGATCATTTTCTATCCTTTTATTCTATAACCCATATGATGCCATTAAGTTACGAAATTCAGGAGAACCTGCAAACCCGGCAATAACTTCATCGCGGGATGCTCCGGCAGAAAGGCGCCCCATCCAGTCGTTATAACCCGCGTCATCATATTCCCTGTCAAAGAAGGTCCTGTACATGGTCTTTACAAAATCGCTGTCATTTAAGCCTCTGTTATAGAACTCCTGCGAATGCATGAACCCGTTTGTAGCTATAGTATATAGATCCTGGCGGCCGGAGTTAAATTCCTCGCACCAGTAGTTAAGACCGTTTGCATCATAGGAACGGTTTAATGCCTTTTCGTAAAGACGTGCGATAAAGCCGGTCACCCCTTCGTTTACATCCCTCTGCTCACTGCTCGGAACCGTTCCCGAAGCAAAGCCACAGTTTCCGCAAATGGTCGCAAATTCGGGTGAGCCCGCAAAGCCGTCCATGACAAAAAGCCTGCTCATCCCGGCATTAAGCTTGTTCATCCAGTCTCTTCGTCCGGCATCATCGGGATTACGCCCCAAAAAGACTTTATAGAGCATATTTACATACTCTTCGTTTCCCACATTTTTATTTGTAAATTCCTCGCTGAAGAAAAAGCCATAGGCCACCTCTCCGCCGTTCTTTTCTTTATTCAAGAGGATGTCAGTCCAGTATTTAAGGCCCTTGGCATCCGACTGCCTTCCGAGCGCGTAATAGTACAGTCTTTCGACAAAGCTTTCTGCGGATGTCGGATTATCAAATTTGGAAGTGTCAACAATGTCATTATTATCATTGCCGTTGCCTGATCCGCTTCCGTTGTTGCCGTTTCCGGATCCATTTCCGTTGTCGCCGTTGCCTGATCCGCCGCCTGATCCATTGCCGTTTCCGCTGTCGGCGGTGTTTCCGGTCCCGTTCATTCCGTCTCCATCTAACCCGATCGTCTTTGTGCTGTCATCATAGGTAGTACCCTTTATGGCACCTGTTCCTTCTACGATACCCATTCCGGCAGCTCTTGCGACAGCCCTGTCAGTTTGGATGATCCCCCATCCCGAATAATTATCAAAACCTGACGTATACGTATCGTAAGCGGTTTCCTTTAATATGGTCTTTACCTGCTCGGGGGTAAGCGAAGGATTAACCGAAAGCATAAGGCCGATCGTAGCCGTCACAACGGGAGATGCCATTGATGTCCCGCTTAAATAACCATAGTTATTATTTTTTAGTGTGCTTAGGATATTCGTACCCGGAGCGGAAATAAAGCACTTATCGCTGTAATTTGATGATGAGGCTTTTACATTATTTCCTGTACAGTTTATGACGGAAATGGTGGAATCATAATCCGAAGGATAATGCGCGCCGGTGTAAGCGTCATTTCCGGCCGAACAGACTATGATAAGTCCGTTGGCATATGCATTGTCCATAGCTGTTTTAAGAGAAGGCAGATTACTTGTGGCAGGTCTGCTCTGCGATCCGGTCCCCAGGCTTATGTTAAAGACCCTTGCTCCGAGTCCCTGTGCCTGGTTTACTGCCCTTACGGCACTGCTTACCGACACGGATCCGCCAAGGTAGGGTGCCATATTCAGGCTGGCTATCTTAAGCTTATTGTTTCCTATTCCCGCAACGCCCTTTCCGTTGGCACTCTTTCCCGCGATTATTCCGGCCACGTGCGTTCCATGGCTTACATTCGAAAAGTCTCCGGGAAGATTTGTTGACGGATTATCCTCTATCGTCCATCTGCATTTATCCCTTACGACATTATCTTTAAGCTCTTTGTGATCCACATCGACACCGCAGTCAGCTACGGCAATGATGACCTCGGATCCGCCGTGGGTATTTACATATTCCCAGGCCTTTTCTGCTCCGATCTGTTTTAAATACCACTGGTTATTAAAATATGTGTCGTTTGTCGCCTCCGCTGCGAGGGCAGTTTCTGCGTCTGTTCCGGTTTCTGCCTCTGATCTGGGGAAAACTTCTGACACACCTGCCGTGATCTCGGATACGGAAACCTCCTCTTCATATAAAAGGTAATCCGGCTCCGCAGAAATAACACCCGGTATTGATGCATAGAGTTCTATTGCCTCTTCCACACTGCTGCCTTCGGGAACTTCAGCCGCCGCGAAAGACGTAAGCTCATCCGACTCGCCTTCGGCTTTATCTAAGATTTCCTTTGCGGCATCCGCTGCCTCATCGATCTTCTCGATGTCGCTTTTTATCTCCTCAGGTTCACCTATGGAATTTGCGCTGTTTGCAACGCTCTTTAATTCTTCTTCCTTAGCTTCGGAAAGATCATTAAGCTGATCTATGGTATCTTCGCATTTTTCCCTGAAATCATCTTCCAGCAAAATGACGACGCTGTCAGGAGCATAGTTCAGATCCTCGTCGCTTTCAGGAAGCAGTGCCTTATCCTCGGGATCTTCTAAGATATCTTCGATGCTCTCCGCAGATCCTTCTAAAGATCCGCCCGCTACTTCTTCGCCGCTTTTACTGTCATTCTCCTGATCCGGCAGAGTCTGCGCAAATACATCCGTTCCGCCGGCAGCAAAGAAAGCATTCCCTATCAGCAGAGCAATTATGGCTACTGCAACACATTTTTTAAGTGACACTTTGTTCAGTTTTATGATATCACGCGTTTTCTTATGCATCATGAAGCAAGTTTTTCCTTTATATGTTCATAATAAACAGTCTTATTCATCTCATGGCCTGTATAGTACTGATCCAGCATATACTCTATTGGAAGAAGCTCAACTATCTTTGCACTGGGAAGTTTGGACATAAAATGGATATATGCATATATCCATCCAACCCAGAACATCTGATTATGTTCAAAATCCCGAGGGTTTGCCTCTGCGAAAGCTGACAGATCCTTTTTATAATCCACATCGATCCACTGCTTTATCGAATCTGCTGACGCCTGTGACAGAAATTTCGGATGTCCCTCCTCCATTTCCTTTCTGAATTTAGAGCGCATGAATGCATTCATAAGCTTTATCTTATCAACAGATACATTATACAGTTCTCTGCAATGGCTGTCACAATACTCAAACATATAGCCCATATCGTCCATATCCTTAGGCAGCCACCACTCATCGTAGCACTCTGGCACTTCTAAATCCCTCCGGTCACAGGAAATCAAACACCCTCTGTTTTATCCTCGATGTCTGGTTCTTCCTGTCAGCCATGTATTTTTCTCTGGCTTCTTTATCTCTGTTCCTGTAAAATGTGGCATATCTGTCATCAACTTCTTCGGCATTGCCCACGGCTTTAAGCAGATCAAAGGCCTTTTTACTCTTAATAAAAACCTGAATCCCCAGATTTCCGTTCCGAAGAGCCGTCTCTAATGTGTCCCTGTAGATCGCGCCTGACACAAAGTCTATCGCATACGTAAAATAACTGTCATTTGCTCTGTAACCGACAATGATGTCATATTCATCTGTATCAAGCTTGTATTTTTTTATGATCTCCCCGATCGTATCCTGGAGCGCTTCCCTTCCGCTTAAATCAATCTTCCTGTTATACAATAACTCCGCAAGCCAGTGCATGGAATCTAACCGCGTCAGATCAAGTACCTTAAGATCAGATATATCGATCTCATATGTATAAAGATATCCTTTGTCACCGTGCGTATATGAAGAATAAGCCCATTCTCTGCCAAGCTCTATCTCCGGAGTTGTGTATAACCCTTTCCCGTAGTCATTATTTGCGTTATCAAATGCAAAATCAGGCTTTAAATCTTTATCTTTAGAGCCGTGATATAACCTCAACACTTTCTGAGACAAGAGCTTATTTACCGCCCCTATCTCCGCCTGCTCAGGCATCGTCGGTTTTTCTTTGGTAATAATGTCACTCATGTCACTTTTCCTGCAAAACGATCACTTCGTCAGCTGGCCGAGCGAGATTCCGGCGTCGGCGCATAGATTCTTAAACTCCTGGGAGTATGCAAATCCCGAGAGGATTATGCCGCGGCCCTCGTTCTTTATGCGGCCAAGCCAGTATTCCTTACCGGGGCCGTCCGCCTCTCTTCCAAGGAGCGTTCTGTACATGATATCCACGTACTGCTCATCGGTCAGGGTCTTATTCTTAAACTCGTTACTGTAGAAGAAGCCTTCGATGAGCTCGCATCCGGTAAAACCGTTCTGAAGCTTTAAAGTCCAGTAATTAAGACCATCATCATCGGGATTTCTTCCCAGGATATTTTTATAAAGCCTTGTCGTAAACTTGGTCATTCCGGGATTTATATCCATCGGCGCTAAGTTTTTCATGCTTCCTTTTATTATTCCATAGTCCTTGCACTGGTTTTCAAATTCCTTGGAATCTACAAATCCCACCAGGATATAGGTTCTTGTGACACCCGCGTCAAGTTCTCCTACCCAGTATTTACGGCCCGCTTCATCAGGGCTTCGCCCTAAGATCGCCGAATAGGCGTAGGCTACGAAAAGCTCGTTGCTAAGGCCCTTGTTTTTCATCTCATCACTCATGAAGAATCCCTGAACGAGATCGGCTGCGGTCTTTCCGTTTGCCATCTGAGCCTTCCAGTATTCAAGGCCGTCGCCGTCGGGCTGTCTGTCAAGGACAACGGAATAAAGCTGAGCAATGAATTTCTCGGAAACGGGGAATTTAGTACCGCCGCCATCGGGATTTCCGCCGCCTCCGTCACCGTTGCCGGGAGTATTTAAATAAACCGGAACTCTGAAAACGAATCCCAGATTGGTCGCGCCTGCTGCCGCATAGGCATTTGCGGTCTTGGTGCTCTCCGAAAAAGGAGCCTGGATATTCTGCATATACTGATGCGTGCATCTTCCGTCAAGGACGTCAAATTTCTCAAGATAAAGCGTATCCTGACCGACTCCGATATAACTAAGCGCAAGGAGTCTGGCACCTCCTAAAATAGAGCTGTATGCCGAATTCCAGCCTTCTCTTGCCGCTCTTGCCTTACCGTTTGCGATAACCTGGGCCTTATTTGAGCCACTCGCACCTACGTTAAAGAAGTTGTAGGGAGGGCTTGTGATAAGCTCCGATCCGCCGCCTCTTCCCTGTTCCTGAAGGATACGGCTCGCGATATGATAAGGGCTGACGCCGGTAAGCGCGCCGGCTTCCATAAAGGTCGATGAATAGGATCCGCCGCTTCCGTCGGGCAGTCCGGCCCCGTCCATGAACGTTCCGCGGATTATGGCCTCAACGCCGCCGATATTCTGGAACGAAGGGTTATATGTAAGTTGCTCAAAAGCAAATATATGCTGGTCATCAAGATAATTTAAAGGATTAAGGCAGTAAGCCACAGCCGTCTCTGATGCGCGAACCCAGTTAGAACCGCTTCTTATCGTATAAGCTCCGGTCGAAGGGTCAAAATCACCCGCCTCCTTGGACTTCCAGCTGTCTTCCGCGGACAACTGCACAAGGCTCCTGCTGCCTTCGCGCTCTTTAGCTACTATATAGGACCATTCCTGATTGGTATTTATCGGGACAAAAGTCCACTCGGGGTGAGCCGCAGAAAGTGCCAAAAGACCGCTGTGATAACCGCTCGGGAAATACGACTGGATCTCGGCTGCGCTGCTTCCTTCCGTTTCAAGAGTTTCCGTCGCGATCTTTGAAAGCTCCTCGTTTCGCCACTCCTGAAATCTCCTGTCATTTGATACTATATATGCTCCGCTTATCCAGCCGTTTATGTCACTGCCGTCAGTTTTTCTTACCCTGTACCAGGGAAGCCCGTCATTATCCAAGTCAAAATCCAAAAGTTCCAGCTGATCTCCGATAACAACGCTTCCTCTGTTTCCCTCTCCCTTAGCGTTTTCTCTAAGTTCCTGTCCTTCCGTGTGGAATACAAGGACAAGAACGGGAAACTCATTTATGAGTGCCTCGAATGCTTCTCTTACCTCTGCTTCGGTCTCATCAAGGCCTGCCTCAGGCGCAAGTCCTTCCGCGCTAAATTCCTTAACTTCGTCGTTTTCCGTTTTTTCATTTTCATTTTTCTGCGGACTGATGACACTTATGTCATTATCGCTGACACTCTTTGCGTAAGCATTAATCGCTCCGCCCGCCGCGCCTGATGCAAATAAAGTCATTGCCATCACCGTGGCCAATATGAATGCGCCTATTCTCTTTGCTCCTGTTGATTTTTTCATAAGACTCCTCTTTCCGATGTTTCCGGTCTCTAAAACGCACAGTCCATCATGACAGACTTCGAATTAGGCTTGTCACGACCGATTGCGTACATCCTTGACACTTCTGTCATTATTCTTCGCAATGTCCACTATAAAATCATAATAAAGATCGATGATTGTATCCCACTTAAAGTGAGACAGCACATAATCTCTTCCGTTTTGCGCCATTTCATCGGCTCGTTCGTCTGTAAGCAGGAAGTTGGTAGCAGCCTCAAAATCATAATAATCCTTAAAAAATAGACCACCGCGCGATTCTTTTGCGAAATTGGTCGTTACCGCACACTCCTCACAGACCATGACCGGGCGGCCACAAAGCCAGCTTTCCATGATAACAAGCGAGAAACTCTCATTTTTGCTGGGTTGACATGTAAACGCCGCGGCTGAATAAGCATCATATTTATCCTGCTTGGGCACAAATCCCAAGTCTATTATATCATTTTTCGCGTCTTCAGGTATATTTACCTCGCCGCCTCCTATGAGAACCAGTTTTAAATCCTTATATATACCGTCCCTTTTCCTATATTTCAACTCACGGAAATAGTCGATAAGGGTGTATATATTCTTACCCTTATCCTTCCTGCCCGCATAAAGGATGAATGGATAATCCGCCTTATATTTTTCGCGAAATCTCTTTTCGTCGTGAGTCAGATCAGTCTCCATCCCGTCTCCGATAATGCGGCACTCTACGTTCTTAAGATCATATATTCCATTTATCAGATTAAACTCAGGCTTCGCATGGAAAGCCATTCCACGCACCCTCGAGTACACATTTGAGAATTTTTCAAAATATGCGTAAGGCTCATCATGAAAACACGGGATCATTAAAGCCTTTTCATAGCAGGCCTGCACGCCGTAATAAGTTGTCCCAAACATGTAGGGTGTGAAAACGAAAACACTGTATTCGTCTTTATTATCCCTAATGTAATCATAAAGTGCAGGACTGTTGACCATTTCCCGAAGAAAAGTCTCCTCATCCTTTAATGTGATCTTGTATTGTCCCTGCATAAGGCGGTGATTGATCCTGTCGAAGGCTATGCGATCCCTCTGTCTTACAGGGAATCTTCTGACAGTTATGCCGCCTTCTTCGGTAATCCCCTCTTTATGATAATTCTTACTCCAGTTTGCGGCAAACTCCTTAACACAAGTCGTAAGTACCTCCAGATCTACACCCCGCGCTGTCAGATGCTTGACTATACCCCGAAGATCTGCCTCTGCGCCGCCAGGTATATTATCTCCATACCATGGAATTACGAAGCCAATCTTCTTGATGATTTCGCCGTCAGTCTTGTATTCTTTTTTTTCTGTTTCATTTATATCTGCCATTTTTCCCTCAATCCCTGACTATCTCCAGTCTCGTGCTTCATTCGGTCTCTGTCTGCAAAGCCGGGCACAATCTTCAGCAGCTGCTTTTCTATTTTGTCATGCTCAAAATCCTTAAGCCTCTCACGCTGGTTTTCAAGCACCCTGTTCCTAAGATCTTCGTCCTTAAGCACCCTGTTTATAACGGCTGCCGCCATTAAAGGGTCGTCATTTTCCAAAAGGATCCCGGCTCCGCCTAATGTATACGGGATAGCCGATGTATTCTTTGCTATGACAGGAATGTCAAAAAACATCGCCTCTACCAAAGGAACACAGAACCCTTCATGATCGCTCATGCAAAGAAATGCTGAAGCTGTCCTGTAATACGCGAGGATTGCGGGGAAAGAAATGTGTCCGGTAAAGATCACGTCATCTGATATTCCCAGTCCCGCCGCATAATCCACGAGGCTTTCGTAATATAGCTCCATTCCCTCGTAATTTCCGACAAGTATAAGGCGCGCGCTTTCATCATAGGCCTTTTTGTAGTGATAAAACGCCCTTATTACCTGCTCCTGCCTCTTATTCGGAACAACTCTTCCGGTAAAAACTATATTTGTCCTTCCATCGGACATCCTGTTTATGACATCCTCGTCAGGTTTCTTCTCGTAATCCTTAAAAGGAATGAGGATCGGCATCACTTCCCCGGGCGCGGTATATCCGTTTTTCCGAAGATCACCTAAGTTATACTCGGAATCGGCGATAAGATAATCACCCGTATTCCTCATCGCGTAAAGATCGCGGTATCCCAAGGTACAATTGGACATCGCGCTCTTATTGTATCCGAAGAAAAACTCCGGAGGCGTGATATTATGATACCTGATGATCATCCTGTTATTAAGGCGCGAAACCTTCTCGTTTAATGGATCTCCTGTAGAAAGGTGATAGATTATGACATCATCGTCATTTATAAGGTCCCACTCATCCGTACTCTTTATATCTTCAGGAATACGCCTGTCTATAACGGACGCCATGAGCATGCTCTCATATCCCGCATTTTTCAAGCTGTTATGAATGGCAAGCGTGTCATTTCCCACCGCATCTCCGAAGGCCAGCGTGGGAAGCATGTTTATAAATCGTTTCATTTTGCGGTTCCTTCAAGCTTTTCAATGCGCTCGGTCAGTTCTTTTACCTGCTCCTTTAAGGAGGCATTTTCCTC
Source organism: Lachnospiraceae bacterium (assembly GCA_003446735.1). GTDB lineage: Bacteria > Bacillota > Clostridia > Lachnospirales > Lachnospiraceae > UBA2882. The sequence goes on from DMCJ01000213.1 coordinate 14,916, forward strand.
TGCAAGGCAATGCATCATATTCATGGAATTGGCAACAGATGCGTTAAATATGACCTGCTTTTCCAAATGCGGGTTCATGATGGCCGTTACCATCTTATAAACCACGGTCTTTATCTTCTTTTTTATGGGATTTGTGCTCTTAACTCCGGGTTCAAGCGAGGAATCCCAAAGTCCGTTTACGTTTACAAGCTCCCTTTTCATCATCTCCTCATTGTATTTTGTAGGAAGATGGAAACTTGCCTCCGCCCTGTTTACATCAGCAAATTTAAGGGGTTCTTTATCTATCCCTTTCTCTGCGATCTCCTTTCGAAGTTCGTTCATTATCTGTTCTGAATTAATATCCGTCATTTCCCGCGTATTTCCTTTCGGTATATTTCCTTTCAGTATATTTCCTTTTGGTTTAACTTGTCTTAGTCTTTGACAAGGCCCTCGCCTGCGACGCATCTGACAAGTTCCATGAATCTGTCGGTGATAACATCCCAGCGGTAATTCTCCCTTACATATTCCGCTCCTTTTTCACCCATCTGCCTTCTGAGTTCTTCATCTGACATAAGTGTCATTATTTTGTCTTTTAATTCTTCAGGATCCTTATATGTAAATCCTGCTCCGCTTTTTTTGCAATGAGAACTCGTAACAGCGCAATCTCCGTTTACTATGACAGGCACCTTAAGTGCCATGGATTCAAGAACTACGATCGAAAAGCTCTCAAATTCGGAAGGAAGGATAAGTGCGACAGCTCCGGCCATCGCATCATATTTATCCTTTTCGGATACAAAACCGAGTGAAACGATGTCGTTTCTTTCCGGTATATCTATCATTGGCTTTCCTAAAAGCACAAGGCGAAGATCCTTCAATTCTTCCGCTATTTTCGTATCTTCCGGCTTTTCCACAGAAAGCCCGTCCTTTATCTTCATAAAGTCGTCAAACAGTTTATGACAGTTTTTTCCGTAGTCTATTCTTCCTACGTAAATGACATAAGGGTCATTTTTCAGCCTGTCTTTATATTTTTCGCAAAAGCTCTCCGGATTTACTTTATCACTATCATTGATGTCAGGCACTTCAATGCCCATGCCGCCGACTCTTGAGCATATGCCCTCAACATCAAACTTATCTTTTACAAGGTCCTCTTCCTCCCGGGCATTAAACCAGAATGCTGCGGGGCTTTCGAAGAGTTTCTTATAAGTTTTCATTTTAAGGAACGGCTCATCGTGCGCTGCCGGGATAAATATGCTCTTTTCCTTCACCACCGGAAGTCCTTTTACGCTCGTGTAATAAAGGTAAGTTACGAAAATAAAGCAGTCATATTCATCTTTATTCGCTTTTATATATTCGATGCATTCAGGCGTATAAGGGCCCTGCATCTTAAGCCATAATTCTTCGAGGAATTTCGGGAATATCGGAGAATACTTCCTTACTCGGTCTATCTGCTTATACCAGAAGAGATTTCTCTCTTTTTTAACAGGAAACCTGAGAACTTTTACTCCGTTAACCTTGCTTTCCCCTTTAGGGTATTCATTTTTCCATGTATCGTAATCCTTCGCGCAGGTTGTTATGACGGTTATGTCACATTTATCATTTATATGCTCGGCCATCTTAAGGGCAAGCATCTCCGCTCCGCCGTTAACCTCTGTTCCGTAGCGCTGGATCACCATTGCTATCTTCATAACGCAAGTATTTCCTTTTCGATCAGAAGCCCGGTCTGCTCCCAGCTCGGCGTCTTAAAACCTTCGGAAGCCTTTTTCAACCTGTCATATTCCTTTTGATCCGATAAAAGATTCTCAACTATCTCAATAAGTTCCTCGGGTGAATCCTCGCCGAAATAAAGGGCTTTATCTCCGGCCATTTCGTGATTGATGGGCGTGTCAGATAAAATGAGCGGCGCCTTATGATACATGGCCTCCATTATCGGAAGCCCGTAACCCTCGATATGTGAAGGAAATGCAAGAGCAAAACAGTTCTTATAAAGCTCTTCTATCTCTTCGTCCGACGCCCCGTTTATATAATAGATACCCTTGTCATGTTTCGGATGTTCCTCTATCCTCTTTATGAGTTCCTCCACATGCCAGCCCTGATGTCCTGCAATGACAACGTTCATGTTAAGATTCTTTAATCCTCTGTCATACGCATCTACGAGGAGTTTCTGGTTTTTCCTCGGCTCAACAGTTCCGATCATAAGAAGGTAGGGCTTTTTCACATGGCTTATCTTTTCTGATCCGCTTCCGCCTCTGTCAGATTTGTTATCATTAGACTTTTTAAAATCAGCTCCGAGCGGAACGATACCTATCTTCTCGGTAAATTCCTTCTTTTCGGATAATGTCTTATCCCTGCAGATCTCGCCGTATATCTTGGTCATATAGTTCTTCGTGGTCTTGGTCGTCACGATCACCCTGTCGGAATAAAGCATGACGGCGCCGATATATTCAAGGAATGTGAGTATATCGTCCTCGCGGCAGAACTGCGGATGCGTGACCATTATTATATCATGTATAAGCGTTATCACCTTAACTCCCGACTTCTTTAAAACGGGATACAGATAGGATCTGTTTAATTTGCTTTTCCATATGCCGTCAACATCGAAAAACACGCTTCCCTCTTTAAGACTCGAAAGTCCTATCCTTTTATCCGTACGAAGGTGTTTTCTGTCCGCATCGGGATCATTGCAAAGCTCGATAAAGGCATCCTTATTTATGACACGGAATTTTTTTCTTCCCTCATCATATTCGAGGATCTCAATATCGAGGAGATTACTCTTATTTAATTGCTTCGTAACCTCCATGACAACCCTCGGAATGCCCGTATAGCTTATCCCGCGGACCACCATGGTGGCATCTATATATACTTTTTTCATGTATCAACCATCACAAAATAAATTCATAGAATTCATTCAAAATAGAGGATCGGCTGTATTTCTTTTCAACGTATTCTTTAGCTTTCATTCCGAATTCTCCGTTTTTCGCCGCTATTCTTTCTGTCGCCGCCGCTTTTCCCTCGATATCCGCTTTTTCGCCGGATTCCTTCATAAGCTCATCAAGCGCGCTTTTAAAGCTTTCATAGTCATTATAGGCAAATCCGCCTCCGCTTTTTTCAATATGTCCCTTAAGCACTTCGCTCTTCCCGTTTACCAATGCAGGATTACCGTATGCCATTCCTTCAAGAAGAGATATCGAAAAACTCTCAAATGCCGACGGAAGACAAATCACCTTTGCACCCTTAAATGCAGAATACTTTATGTCCTCATCCACAAAGCCGGGCGCTAAAATGTCATCTCTGTCAGGTATTTCAAGGCTTCCTCTTCCAAGAAGGACCAGCTTAAGAGCTGAGCGGCCGTCTGCCTTTCGTGCTGCGTTTGTTGCTGCGTTTGTTGCTGTTTCTTCTGCTTTATATCTTGAAAAATAGGTTATAAGTTCGTCGACTCCCTTGTCTTTTTCGAGTCGGCCTGCATAAATGACATAAGGGTCATCTCCGAGAAAATCTTTATACCTGTTTCTAAAAAGGTTTTCATCGGCTGCCTTATCTACTTCGATATCCATGCCGATGACCTTGTTTTTAACGCTACTGTTGCCAAAAGTCCGCTCAACAAAGGCTTTTTCCTCATCAGTCAGATATATGATCTTATTTACACGGTTGAACATTTCTTTGTATATATCCATGTAAATGGGTTCTTCATCATGCGCTGTGGGAATAAAGACAGCCTTGTCATAAACTTCTTTTGATCCGAAATATGCCTGATAAAACATATAAGTCACAAAGATAAAAACATCATATTCATCTTTATGCTCTTTTATATATTCGATAAGCGCCGGAGTTACGGGGCCTCTGCCTAATACGCGGTTTTCTTCGACAGTGCGGTTTTTGATGCCGAGATTTCTCATAAGGATCTGTCCGCCACGCTGTTTAAGCCTGCTTCTTCCTTTAGTTACGGGAAATCTTATGACAGTAACGTCATTTATTTCTTCCTCGCCTTCGGGATAATAGTTTGCCCAGGTCTTAAAATCCTTGGCGCAGCTGGTAAGGACCGTGATCTTTGCCTTATCTTTGAAGATTTCAGCCAGTCCCTCGGCCATATGTCTCGTATAGCTTTCCGAACCGCCTTCTATATCTTTGCCGTATCTGTGTGATACGAATGCGATTTTCCTTATCTTATCACTCATGTTTTATCACTTATGTTTTATCACTTATGAAAACACGCGTCTTAACTTATCCTGCACTCCCTGCGGAAGCTTCTTGGCGATCTTTCGAAGTCCCACCTGATTTCTTATGCCGCTAAGTGCGATCGCCCTTTCTTTTAAGGACTGTCTGTCAGTTTCCGGGTTGCTTTTAACATATTCGATGAACTCTTCCTCGGATCCGGGCATTTTCTTGCCGTTTTCCTCTGATCTTTCCCTGCTGTATCTGTATAATCCGCGGTAAAGATCTTCTTCATCTTCGTTTTTTCCCTTTTTTGCGACACCCGTATCACTTTGGATGCCGGCAACACCGGAATCACCTGCAACGCCGGAGGCATCGGAGACTCCTGCGGCTTCGCGGATTACACGTAGATAGTCGGCAGTCACCTTGTCGATGTTATATTTGGATTCAACGGCCTCCCTGCGCTCATTTATGGCCTTCATTTCCTTGGGAGTATTTCTCTTTATCGCAAGTTCGCTCTTTATCGCCTCATAAAGGGCGCGGTCGTCATATGCGTTTTCATAGTAGGTTACCATGTTAAGTGTCGCTTCCGGAAGCGAAGTCTCGGTACTTGAGATTACCGGGCATTTTGCGGCCATTGCCTCTACCGGCGTCATTCCGAAGCCTTCATATGTCGAAGTCGTTATGAAAAGAGACGCATTCTGATAAAGCCACGCAATCTCCTCTTCCTTAAGGAAGCCCGTTACGGTAACGAAATCTGTCAGGTCATGACTTTCAATGAAATCATCTATCTCGTTCGCACTATTACAACGGGCGCCCGCAAGAATAAGCCTCTTTTCGGGAATCTCGCCCTTGTCACGGAAATCATTTATATACCTCTCATAGGCCCGCAGTAAGGTGATCAGATTCTTATGCTTCTGAAGCGAATTGATCGAAAGAATATAATCTCCCGGTTTTATCATCTTTTTAAGATTCTCGGTCATTCCCTGCTCTTTGGAAAGAAGCCTGAAATCTATCGGTGTATAGAGTGTGACACCCTTGTCTTTTATATATCTTTTGTAGTATTTCTCATAGCTGCCTTTTACATAATCAGATATATATATAATTCGGGAAGCCTTCTTTAAGCTGCTCTTGTAGAATATGTGGTAATATATCCATTTTGCCTTACTGAAATTATCCGGATAGTATCTAAACTGGATATCATTGGGGTCACAAACGACAGGCATGTCAAATCTGTTAAGTCCGGTCTGGAAAGTCGGAAAGAACATGACATCGATGCCCTCTTTATTTGCAAGCTTCGGAAGGTATAAAGTCTGGAATAAGATCATGCGGAGGGCATGTTTCCCGGGCATCTTATAAGGCTTAAACTTAAGAGAGGGAAAGGTCCTACGGTATTCTTTATAAAGACTTGTATGAATGAAGAATAAGACCTCATCGGTCATTTCACCCTTCATCTGAAGTCTCTCGATACCCTTCATTAAGTTTTTGATCACCGACTCAGTTCCGCCGTTTGTATGATCGGGACGGATGAACGTCAGGTCTATTCCAATTCTCATTAATACTCTCTTTTTTGCTTCTTTATTTACTTCTTTTGTCTTTTATGTCACAGGTGTCAGTTTTATTGTTTTTCTATACGCGACTATCCGAGAAGCATCTTGGCGGCTTCCATGGCCAGGCACTCTAAAATGTATACGCGGCCGTATCCGTTTTCGCGGTAGCATAAATAGCGGCTTTTTATGCGGCCGATGGCGCTTGATAACTTCTTTTCGTTTGAAGCGCCGCCCATCTCAAAATGAGCTAAGACTCTGGGGATGACCGCAACGGCGGCTCCCTCGTTCTTCATTTCCAGATAGCATCTGTAGTCATCGGCGATGCCCTTTCCTCGGAAGGGATGGGCTTTATAATACTTTGCCTTGGCAAACATCGTCGGATGATTCCAGTTGCGCGTGCTTTCATAAAGTCCGAAACGCGCTCTTTTTCTTATCGGCGGTTTGTCCTTGCGATGAAGGATGATGTCGGCAAAAGTGACATCTGCGTCGTATTTCAGCATTACGCCGACCGAAATACGGACAGCATTCTCTTCATAAGTATCTCCGCAGCCGATAACGGCAATCACATCGCCCGAAGCCATACGGATCCCTTTGTTCATGGCATCATATATTCCGTCATCCGGCTCAGATTCTATGATAAGGGAGATTCCCCTGTCTTCAAAAGCTTCGCGATAAGACTCGGCAACGCTGACGGTTTTGTCAGTACTTGCGCCGTCTATTATTATATATTCAAGAGGATGGTAATCCTGGTTCAAAACGGATTCCATCGTCTTTCCTATCGTATCCTCGCAGTTATATGAAACCGTTACTATCGTAACAAGCGGTCGCATCCTATCTCCTTAATCATGTATCTATTCGTCGTCTTCCGACACATCTGTCAGAAAGCCCTCGGTGCTTTCCTTCTTGAAGATGACCTTAAGCGTTGTCATGACGATCCTGATGTCAAGTACAAACGAATAATTGACGATGTATGTAAGATCCATCTTAAGCTTATCGTAAGCCGTTGTGTTATATTTGCCATAGACCTGGGCGAGACCGGTAAGTCCGCCTTTTACTTTGGTGCGATAAGAGAATTCCGGGATCTCGGCGGTATATTTTTCGACATGCTCGATCCTCTCGGGACGGGGACCGACAAAGCTCATATCTCCCTTAAGGATATTAAAAAGCTGGGGAAGCTCGTCAAGCCTTGTGCTTCTTATAAAGCGGCCTACGGGAGTTATCCTCTCATCATCGTCAACGGCGGGATGGCTCTTTCCGTCCTCTTCCGCATTTTCGATCATGCTGCGGAATTTTATCATCTTAAAGACCCTGTCATCGCGGGTTACACGGTCCTGTTTAAAGAAGACGGGTCCGCGGTCATATACCTTTATCGCCAAAGCTATCAAGAGCATGATCGGGCCGGTCAGGATTATGAACAATACTGAAAAGAACACGTCAGCGGCGCGCTTTATGAGCCTCTCTTCAAAGCTCATGCCGAAATTCTTGCAAAGATAGAGGGGTGAATCGAAAAGATCCACCTTATCAGCGCCCTTAACCAGGATATCGCTTAATTTCGGCGTAAAATACACGCGGACGCGCTTTTCAAAACAGTATTTTAAGATCCTGTTCCTGCTCTTTGTAGGCAGGTCGTTAAGTAAAACCGCATCGTATTTAAGGATCTCCTCGAACACCTTCTCCTCATCCTCAAAGACTGAGATCTCACCGACTATGCGGTATTTATCGCTTCTTGTCTCTATCTTTCCGGCAAGGCGGTTATTGTGCTCGCCGTTTATAAGGAGCATATGGTAAGGCGGGAAGAGCCTGTAATATACAGCCATGAGCAGGGCCGTCATCACAGTGCAGACCAGGATGTCATAAAGCATCAAAAGGCCGATAGCCTCGGCGATCTGCTTCATGTGCCAGATGTCACCTATGATAAGGATGACCTGGGCCCACATCATGATATCCACTATTATGACGGAGACGATCTGGGACAGGACGAGGTTCAGCGTTTTATTTACGCCTATTTTGAGTCCGCCCATGACATAGAGGACCAAAAAGAGTATTGCGGAGTAAACAGCTATGACGAGAAGGTTTCCCTTCCCTAAGAACTGCTCGCCCCGCAACGTATTAAAACGCGTAAACCACATCTCGTTAAAGATGCCTAACAGCGCTGCAAAGATAAGCAGCGCTGATAAGCGTTTATATAAGCTTTTAAAGCCCTCTTTTTTTCTGTTACTGCCCATTATAAATGGATAATTTTTTCTCCGTTTTTTCTTTACGATCACCTGTGGACAGGCGATATGATATCCGCTTTACTGGATGGGAGTTATATGTGCAACGCCCATACTGTTCTTTAAGTTATTGAACTCGGGTGAGTTGCAGAATCCGTCAAGAACTCCGTCACGGGATAATCCCTGGCTCTTCATCCTGTTAAGCCAGTCTGCCTTTCCTGCAGCATCCGAAGCTCTGTCAAAGAAGGTTGCATAGCATGTTTCCACGAAATCTTCGTCTGACATGTTCTTGCCAAGGAACTCCGGTGAATGGAAGAATCCTTCGGTTGAAACCTGATCCACTGTACGCTGTCCGGTAAGAACCTGC
>DMCJ01000209.1 GCA_003446735.1 Lachnospiraceae bacterium
ATAAGACTTGAGCAGAATTACAGAAGTACTCAGGTCATCTTAGATGCCGCTAACAGCGTTATCAGGAACAACAGCGAGAGAAAGGAAAAGTCGCTCTGGACTGACAGAGCAAGCGGAAATGCCCTTCATTTCATGCAGTTTCAGACGGCCTATGAGGAAGCGGAATTCATCGCTTCCGACATAAAGCGAAGGAACAGGGAAGGGAAGCTTCATTACGACGAGACGGCTGTACTTTACAGGACGAATGCACAGGCCAGACTCATAGAGGAGCAGATGGTCTCATCCTCGATCCCTTATAATGTTGTCGGAGGTGTCAACTTCTATGCGAGAAAAGAAATAAAGGATGTGCTCGCATATTTAAAGACCGTTGATAACGGTGTTGATGACCTTGCCGTAAAAAGGATTATAAACGTCCCGAGAAGGGGGATAGGCGGCACGACCATAAGCCGTATAGAGGAGTATGCGGCCGAAAGGAACATAAGCTTTTTTAACGCCTTGGAGGATATAGATTATATTGAAGGCGCGGGAAGAGCTAAGAGCAAGATAGAAAACTTCGTTACCATGATAAGGGTATTTCGGGCCAAGGCCGAGACGCTTTCGGTCACAGAGCTTATAAAGGATATCTTAAAGTCAACTGATTATATAGAAAAGATCGAAGCCGATTCCGATGAACAGGCGATGGAAAAGACAGAGAACGTAGAAGAACTCATCTCAAAGGCAGCGATATATGAAGAGGCAGATCCCGAGGGAGGACTTTCCGGATTTCTTGCCGAGGTGGCGCTCGTATCTGATATAGACGATATCGAAGGCGGGGAGAGAGTCCTTCTTACGACACTTCACGGAGCAAAGGGCCTTGAATTTTCAAATGTATATATAGCAGGCATGGAGGACGGGATATTCCCGGGTTATGTCTCGACGCTCGAAGGAAACGAAGAAGATCTCGAAGAAGAGAGAAGGCTTGCCTATGTGGGTATCACGAGGGCAAAAGACAATCTTACGTTTACTGCGGCAAGGTCGAGGATGGTCCGCGGAGAGATGCAGTATAATAAGACTTCGAGATTCTTAAATGAGATACCGAGAGAGCTCTTTGTGGAAAAGGTGCCTTCGGCAAAAGTGTACGATCTTGTTGAATATGATGATGATTCTTACGCGCGATCCTCATTTAAGAAAAAAGCATATGAGCCCGTAGTATCGCTTAATGCAGGTGAAGATACTTCCTATGCGGGCAGAGATACATCTTATTCCGGAAAGAAAAAGGAATATGAATCGGTAGTGCTCGGAAAGAGCAAAAAGGCCGCGGGTTACGATAAGGGTCAAAGATACGGAGATTATAAGCCTACCGGAGTAAAGGCGCTTGTAAAGGGCGGTATCACCAAGGGTATTGCGGGGGCCGGAGAAAAGCCCGATTACGAAGTCGGAGATAAAGTGCGACATATCAAGTTTGGAAGAGGGACTGTTAAAGAGATAAAAAAGGGCACTAAGGATTACGAAGTCACAGTGACCTTTGATGACGAAAAATACGGCAATAAGATCATGATGGCCGGGTTTGCCAAACTTGTAAAATGCGAGTAAATATGATAAGATTTTTAGTGGGTTATTTTTTATTTCCATATAAATATCATAAAAGAAAGAAGGTTGGGGAAATGAATTTTACAAAAGATAAGTTAGAGGATATTGCCGGAAGCATTTCATCTTTATCGACCATAGCGTCAATTGCCGACAGCCTTAGGAAAAAGGATGAAGAGGTTCTCGAGCTTGAGGATAAGAAGACCGGAAGAAAGATCGTCTGGTTCCTTGCGATAATCGGTGCCATAGCTGCCGTTGCATTGATCGCATATGCTGTATACAGATATTTTACCCCCGATTATCTTGAGGATTTCGAAGATGACTTCGATGATGATTTTGACGATGATTTCTTCGATGATCCCGAAGAGAAGGATCAGGTTAAAGAGGAATCCGAAGCAGAGAAATGACAAGCCGGAATAATAAGCTTAAGGAGTAATAAGCTTTGCTTAAAAAAGGTGAGATTTGCTTAGGTTATGTAGAAAGGGTTGATTTTCCCGGCAAAGGGATAATCACCGTTTCAGGTGAAGAGGAGACTGTTACTGTTAAACGGGTTGTGCCGGAACAGACGGTCTTCTTTCGTGTAAACAAAAAACGAAAAGGAAGGGCAGAAGGAGAGCTGCTTTCGGTGAGAGATAAATCTCCCGACGAAGTCACTCCTGACTGCCCTCATTTTGGTGCGTGCGGAAGCTGTATATACAGACAGCTTAATTACGGCGCACAGTTAAAACTTAAAGAAGAACAGGTTAAAAGGATACTCGATAAGGTTTACATAAATAGAGGAGAAGAGCCTGATTATAATTTTGAAGGCATATATAAACCGCCGGAAGTTTTAGAATATCGCAATAAAATGGAATATTCCTTCGGAGATGAGGTAAAGGATGGCCCTCTTACGTGTGGTTTACATAAATATGGAAGCCACTACGATATAGTAACTGCTACGGATTGTAAGATCGTAGACAGAGATTTCAGATTTCTTTTGGAAGAGAGCATCAGATTCTTCAAAGACAGAGGGGTGACCTATTTCCATAAGAATACAGGTGAAGGATATCTCAGACATCTGCTGGTAAGGAAATCAAAAGAGACCGGCGATATCCTCATTGCGCTTGTTACGACGGGAAATTACCTTACACAAAGCGGAGATACTGATAAGAAGAATGAGGAAAAGCTCCTTAAGGAATATACCGAGAGGATACTTCATTTTAACGAGATAAACAGTTTAAACGGGCACATCGCCGGGGTGATCCATGTTATCAACGACGGTGTTGCCGATGTGATAAAAGCCGACAGTATGGATATCCTATACGGAAAGGATCATTTCTTTGACAGGGTGCTCGGCTTATGGTTCAGGATCACTCTCTTTTCATTTTTCCAGACCAATACATTAGGCGCAGAGGTACTCTACGACAGAGTAAGAAGATATGCCGAAAGCGCGGACTCAAAGTTTAACACAGTCTACGACCTCTACTGCGGAACCGGGACGATATCCCAGATCTTAGCGAGTGTATCCAAAAAGGTGATAGGAGTCGAGATCGTTGAAGAGGCGGTTGAGGCCGCAAAACTGAATGCTATCCATAATAAACTTGAAAACTGCGAATTCATTGCGGGTGACGTGTTAAAGGTCCTTGACGATCTTACGGAAAAGCCGGACCTTATAGTACTCGACCCTCCGAGAGACGGCGTCAATCCAAAGGCATTAAAAAAGATATTGGATCTGGATGTTAATAACATCATCTATGTATCCTGTAAACCCACATCTCTTGCAAGAGATCTGGATATCATGCTTGATAGCGGATATAAGGTCATGCGGACATGCACCATAGATCTTTTCCCGTGCACTGCACATTTTGAGACGGTATGTTTGCTTTCCAAGGGAGATGTCAAGTCACAGAAATTGCGGGTTGAGTTCAGTCTGGAGGATATGGATACGGACGGATTCAAGCAGGGTGCGACATATAATGCTATACGGGATTGGATAAAGGAGAAGTACGGATATCGGGTGACTAATCTTAATATCGCACAGGTGAAGCAGAAGCATGGGATTATCGAGCGGGAGAACTATAACAAGCCTAAGTCTCCCGATAGTAAACAGCCGGGGTGTTCGGAAGAGAAGGTTAAGGCTATCGAAGATGCGATGAGGCATTTTCAGATGATATGATAAAAAAACAAGAGAGAGGTTACTAAAGTATATGTAACCACTCTCTTGTTTTTTTAGTGGCTCTTAAATATCCATTTGTTATCCGTACGTATAAGTTTTCCATATTCTTCCAGTTTTTTCTTTCCGAAATCAAATTGA
>DMCJ01000170.1 GCA_003446735.1 Lachnospiraceae bacterium
GTCTCGTAGCCTATGGACTGAAGTGCCTTTACCGTCGATAATTTGGATTTCTCCACTCTCATCTTAAAATCGGTGATCTCCCCGTTTTGAGCAACCACAAGACTGTTACACATAAGCGTCGGGTATCCGAGCTTTTTCATAAGTGGCTTTGCAAACTCCTCAAAAGTATCGCTGATTATGATAACCTGCGTCTTCTCCCTTAAAGCATCCAGAAACTCCTTAGCTCCGGGCAGCGGATCGATCTTTGCTATAACAGCCTGGATCTCATTTAAACCAAGTCCGTGTTCCTTCAGGATCGACAGTCTCCACTTCATAAGCTTATCATAATCCGGCTCATCCCTTGTCGTCTTCTTAAGCTCATCTATCCCGCTTTCTTTCGAAAACGCGATCCAGATCTCCGGAACCAGAACTCCCTCTAAATCCAAACAAACAATATTCATCTTCTTTTCCTCTTTATTTCCTTTCCTGCACTTCTGACACTTCTGTCACTTTCGCCGCTTCAGTCACTTCTGCCGCTTCCGTCACTTTCGCCGCTTCCGCTTCCCCGGCCAGGCTTTTTTCCCTGTATTGCTGCCTTTTAAGTCTCTCGAGCGCTTTTCTTTCTTTTATCTTTTTATCTCTTTCTATGACAAATCTTACTTCCTCCCGCTTTAAAGCCGGCATTTCCTTAAGTTCTTCCTCATTATAGGAATTTGCCTCTTCAAGCGAGATAAGCTCTCTTAACTCAACCTTATGATTTTCCACCGGAATATAGGCTGCCTTACTCAGATCCGAAACAGGCCTTAACTTATAATAATCCATCGTCTTTGTGACACGCCTGTTAACGGAAAGTTTCGGGATATCCGAAACCTTGCATACTCCGAGCGTCTCACTGTATAAATATCCGCCCTTCTCGAAAGGAGTGACTTCCGTCTCTATACTAAGTTGCTGTTCTTCCTGTTCTTCCTGCTTTTTCTGTTTTTCTTTCATATCCGACACGATGCTTCCTTTACTACATTTCACTAAGAAGTCCTGAGATCCCGTCTTTTTTATAGATCTCCCTGTAATATGCGATCTCGTCTTTTATTATATCATCAATGACACGCATTCCCAACAGTTCCACCGGAGCTTTGTCATCCGTAAGTATAAGACCGCCCGACTCATATCTGACAAGATCGTCACTTACTCTTTCCATAAGCGCCTGAAGATCCGGCCTGTCAGCTAAAAGCTCATCCGCATCCTCAAGTTCTTTTTTAAGATCCCTGTCATCTGTAACCGCAAACAGCTCCCTGTTTGTCGAGCCCTTTACATCCACAGTATATACAGTGTCAAATACATGCCCTATGGTGTCCTGGAGATAGTCATTTATACTTCCTTCTTTTGTTCCTCTCATATTCATGTTGACCACCATGACACCTCCGTCATTTAAATGATCTTTTACAAGAGAAAAGAATTCCACGCCCGACATCTGAAAAGGGATCGTTATATCCTGATAGGCATCTACCATTATAACATCATATTTTTCGTCACTCGCCTGCAGATAAGCCCTTCCGTCATAGGTTATGACCTCGATGTCATCATCTAAGTCAAAATACTCTCTTGCTAGCGAAGTGATCTTTTCATCTATCTCCACTCCCTTAAATGACACATCCGTCAGATACCTTGAACACTGGGTCGCATAAGTTCCCGTCCCCATTCCCAGAACAAGGATATCCATATGCTCTCCGGCCGGATATTTCTCATTCAGGATCGGCGCCGCCATAGCATAATCATAATACATTCCCGTCAGACTATCATCTTTTATCTTTATGGACTGAACGCCGAACAATACATTCGTCGACAGTATGACGCTCCTGTCATTTTCCTTCACCTGAAGATAATTATATACTGATTCGCCCTCATATTTAAGACCATTCTCCCAGAAAGCAAAGGATGCCTTTCCTCCAAGGAGCGCAAAGACCACAAAGATAAGCGAAAATAAGCTTATTCTTATGATATCTTTCTTTCTGTCCTGCGGGTGATCATTATCATCTTTTTCATCGTCTTTTGCCCTGCTTAGGAAATATACCACGGACAGGACAAGAAGTATCCCCGAAAAAATATAGAATGTGACCGCAGTGCCGACTGACGGTATTGTCACAAACGTCGGTAAAAATGTCCCGATTATGCTTCCTATCGTATTAAAAGCATTTAAATATCCTACGGTCCTGCCGCTGTCCTCCATGCTGCTCATTGTCACTTTCGCAAGTGACGGTGTTACGGTCCCGAGCAGAAACAGCGGAAATACGAAAATTATCATACATGACACGAATGCCGCAATTATAAGAAAATTGGTGTTTATGGCTACGATAAGTATACCGGTTATTCCAATGATGATAAATCTTCCTATCAAAGGGATCGCAGCGATCCATACGGATGCGAAGATTATCCTCTTATAAAGCCTGTCCGGGTCCGGATCTTTATCCGCGCTTCTTCCGCCGTAAACATTTCCGAGCGCCATGGCTATCATGATGGTCCCGATGATGATGGTCCATACTATCTGCGAAGATGAAAAATACGGCGCCAACAGTCTGCTTGCGCCAAGTTCCACCGCCATGACACCCATTCCGGCGAAAAACTCCGTCATATAAAGATATATCTTATTTTTTAAAACCGGTCTGAGTTTCATATATGACTTTCCTGTCACTTTCTTTCTGATTTTTGTCTGATTTTTACTGTCCGGCCGGCTGTCCGACGGAATATCCGGCCACGAGTTCCTTGAAGCGTCTGCCCCTGTCCTCAAAATTCTTAAAACGGTTATAACTTGCGGCGGCAGGTGAGAGAACTGCGCTCTCCCCGGCTTTTGTCACCTTAAAGGCGAGCTTTACGGCATCCTCCATCTTATCTGTGTAGTGGATGACAAGTCCTCTTTCCTTAAAAGTTATCATAGTCTCTTTTTTTTCAAAGGAAATGCCTCTGCCGACAAGGATGTCGGAAATCTCATTTAAAATGCGCTTTCCGGTTTCATCCATCAAAATAACATTTCGCTCAAAGGAGCTTAAAAGGAATTCTTCTAAGTTTACATAACTAATCCCGCGATCCATTCCCCCGATAAGAACGCTGCCTGTATTTTGTATGGTCTTAAGTGCATTTATCGTAGTCTCGTCTATTGTCGAAATCGAATCATCAAACCAGGTAATTCCACCATAAGTTCCGAATCGTTCGAGCCTGTGAGGCAAGGGCTCATAACTTTCAAGCGCCCTTTTAAAGACCTCGTCGGATATCGAAAGATCTTTGCACAGAGAATATACGAAAGCTATGTCTGTATAATTATGTAAACCAACGAGTTTTATCTTATCTTTGTCAAAATCCGGATTTCCTTCAGAATAAACTACTGTTTTGCTTATGCCGTTGTACTTGATATTCCGTGATCTGTCCAGACCTGTTCCCGGTTCGAACCCCGCTCCGACGTAGAGGAGATCTCCGGGCTTTTGGTTAACATAAATGTTGCGTTTTGCTTTCTCGTATTTTTCAAAGCTCCCGTAATGATCAAGATGCTCTTCGTATATATTTAAAAGCATGGCCCATTTGGGAGAAACATTCATATATTCAAGCTGGTGACAGCTCATTTCCAGGACAAGGAATATGTCACCTCTGTCAACTATGTCAACTCTGTCGACTTTGTCATCTTTATCACTTATATCATTTACCAGATCAAACACGGGAATACCGATGTTTCCGCCTAGATATGCGTTAAATCCGGCTTCTTTAAGCACATGATATGTAAGGGTAGTCGTCGTACTCTTCCCTTTTGTGCCTGTTATCCCTATGATATGATCGCGCATGCACTCATAAATAAGCTGCATCTGGGATGATAGTTCCGGCTTACCGGAATCTGTGTCATCTGTGTCATCTAAGTCATCTTTGTCATTTATAAGCGCCACTTTACTTAAATGCTCTTCATCAAGAACTATTCCGGGACTTTTAAGGATGATGTCACATTCGTCAAAATGCTCAAGATAGTCTTTGCCGCAGATAAGCCTGATATTATCGGGATCGGAAACGACATTTTTAACATCTTCCTCGGTTATGTCGCCGCCATCGGCAATTATGAACTCTTTTGCGGAAAAAAGCGGGTATAAAAGCTTTAAAGATGACCTTCCTTCTCTTCCGAAGCCCAAGATCATGACACGTTTGTCTTTTATTCTTTTAGAAAGATGATCCAGAACGATAAACAACGTTATACACCTTTTCTTTTTTTCTTTATTTTCTTTATATTTTTTTGAAGCGCCTCCGGGATCAGCAACGCAGCAATAACTATTGTTTTTAAATTCCGATAGGACGTCCATGGACACCTGGTTGCCCTTTCCTCTGCCGGCCGGGACTAGTAAGATATCAGATGTCGTTAAACGATCCGTTACACCTGTATTGCTATTAATTAAATCCTCGCTTGACAAAGCGCTTGATTCGCTCAAATCCTCTGATACGGAGAAGTCTGAGCATTTGATCATTATAAAATCACAATCGTTTTCTTTAGCTCCGGCCGCAGGGCAGGACTCTTTAGGTCCGTTAAAGTATCATTTCTTTCACCGGAGGATCTGCTATTCTTTTAAAATCCCACGTGCAATTTTAACCTTCGTTATTCACACCTAATTATTTTACACTAAAACCCTTTTCTTTACAACAAAAATCAAAATGTGCTATACTCAAAGCATGAACGATCCTGCTTTGGAACAAATACTCTCGTTTACGGAAAGTCCGGTCGCGGGAGAAAATATGGAAGTCATATTAAGCCACGGTGACATCGAGTATCCTATCGGGGTTTACAAGATAACGCTTAATAGGGATCATCACTCTCATGTCCGCTGGCATTGGCATGACGAGCTTGAATACATCTTCGTCGAAAAAGGCTCCGGAACCTTCCGTATAAGTGACGGATCTTACGACATAATCGAAGGTGAAGCTCTTTTTATCAACCAAGGCATGCTTCAGGACGCTCATGTTTCCGAAGGATATGACACATGTGTCTACTATTCAATCATTTTCCATCCGACAAACATACTGGCATACGGTCTTACAAGGCTATGCTCGAAATATTTAACTCCCATTCTTTCTAACTCCAAGTTCCATGCATATAAGATAACGGATAAGAGCACTCTCGGAAGCGAGATCCTTGCTTATATCATCGATATAGTCGCAATTAACCGCAGAAAAGACATGTGCTATGAGCTTCTGACCAAAGAGCACCTCATTCATATATGGGTATTATTATTTGAATTTATGAATATCAATCCCGCGGAACTCGGGGATATAGAACTGATGCGTCTGTCACTTGACGAATCCAGAAGTAAAGATGCGGTAAAATATATAGAAAAACATTACAGTGAGCCCATCACGCTCACGGATATCGCCGATTCGATCCATGTAAGCAAGAATGAATGCTGCAGATGCATCAAACGATGCATGGGAATGACTCCCTTTGAATATCTGTTAAGCTACAGGATATACAGAGCCGCAGCGCTTCTCCGTGAAGCTTCAAGCGCCGATTCCATCGCCGATATCGCGATAAAAGTGGGCTTTAACAATACAAGCTACTTCAACAAAGTCTTTAAAAAACATATGGGCTGTACGCCCAAGGAATATCGTTCAAGAGACACTTATTCATATTAACGGCAGCCGGCATTTCCGGCGCCTCCGGCATCTTCAAGCACATCAAAAGCGTCCCCTTTTGCAAAAGGACTGCCGACATCGCATCTTCCGTGATGATATATCCTTTCACTCTTTCCGGCCTTTACCGAATCGGAAACCTTGATCTTAAGTCTTCCGGCATCCGAAGATGCGAAATTATCAAGGATATTCACCACATTTTCTATATCGGTCTCGCTGACATCGACTGCGCTGACATCGGCGTCATCATTCACAGCATTCTCAATATTCGCATTTGTTTTTTCATCATTAAGATCGAGTATAAATACAGGCAGCATATCTTACCTCCACGCCCAAAAGCAAAAATTATGTAAACCAGCGACGACCCGGCAGTGACCCGACGACGACCCGGCGGCGCCCCTATAAAATTTTAAGAAAACGCGTCCTCTATTATATCCGCCACCACATTCTTCTGCTTAAGATCCGAAAGAACGTTATTTTCAACCCTGCTTATGACATAGCTTCGTGTAGGAGTTTCGCTTATCTCGATATAGAAGATGACCCAGCCCAAGGGCTCTAAGATTTCCTCCAGTTTTTCCAGGAAATAAGCGGTGATATATTCAAGGGTCGGATTCATTATATTAAAAGGCTCATAGTCGTTTAAGAATTTGTTCTGGTATTGGGAAAGGAACTCTTCTATGGCCTTTTCGACCGCGTTGAACATAACGAAATCGTTGCTGCTCTTAACGGCCCTTATTATTATCTCCCAGGTATGGGGATGGGCCTTTCCCAGCTTTCCGTCTATGTAGATGGCATGGGATGCATTTAAGTAAAAGTTGAATTTATATTGTCCGTATCTCATAAAACTGCCTCTCCCACGGTTATCTTAACGTCTTTGGCGTCTTTTCTGAATATGCTCTGGTATTGCAAAAGGAACTGCTTTACGAAGTTGTTTACGGCCGTATCGCTCGTATTTAACATGATGACCGAAAACATATCATCATCCCACAGACAGCAGATCATGCGCTCTGTCTTCATTCTTTCAAGGACTACCGTATATCTTACTATGTTGGTCTGATTGCATTCAAGAAGTCTTATGTCGATCCTTCTGCTGCCCTCTCTCTGCTTGTCATCCAGGCTTTCAAGGACCTGTTTTGCGACATCCCTGGTCGTAAAGCCATACTGTGCATTCTCATGATCTTCGGCTTTGCTCTCAACTCTCTCGCCGAGCTTTCCTATGAGTACCCAGTTATCCTCAAGCTTCTGTTTGAGAATAGCTTCGTATCTCTTCATCTCACTTTCCTTATGTGCAAGGAAGATGACACTCACTATAAAGGAGATGGATAAAAGGAGCATGTAAACGGCGATGTGTTCTATCTGGATGTCGAAGTCGCCGGATGACATCAGTGTCGCTTCGCTGATGGCGATGCCTACGGAAAGTTCGCCTTCCGTTGTTTCTTCAAACATCCTTACGACCCTGAAATCTCTTCCGGAAAAGTCGGCGTTTGTGACATATCCGCCTTCGATCCTGTTTCCTTTGTCCGTTATGCCAAGGACTGTGTCTGCATTCTTTCCGGCCTCATTACGGGTAAGGTCTGCATCTCTTATAAATATAAGCTCTCCGTTTAATGATACAAAGCAGAAATCGCTCGCGCTCGTCGGATAGGATACTTCAATCTTTTCGATTATGGAATCTATATCGGGGCCCTCCTCGGTATCCTCCACAAACAGCTTTAAGTAAGCGGCCTTTTCGTAAAGGAGCCTGTCTATCGACTTGTTCTTGACATTTACGGCCTCATATATGAGTAAAAAGGTAACTAATACCGATAATACGACTGCCGTAACGATCAGAAAGATGTTGGCCTTTTTTCCTTTATTACCGTTATTATTCTTATCGTTTTTATTCTTATCGTTATTGTTCTCAGACGTCTTTTTCATTATATACACTCTTTTTTATTCTGTTTCTTATCCTTGTAAGCACGCGAAAATCATTTGAGATTATGCTTGCACATTCTTTTAGTTCTTCATCAAATCCTCTTGTCTTCCAGGTGCTCGTCCCCTTTATGGAATTGACGATGCCCGCAAAGCGGAACCAGTAAACGATAAAGTTAAATATCGGGAGCAGGAAGATATAAAGCACTCTTTTGCTGTAAAAGTTCTTTAATCTGCTGCTCCAGGATAAGTAGATCCTGACCTGGATATAATAAAGGAACGCGGAAAAAGTATATAAAATGTAGATCAGTATCACGGATATGCCCACATAGCTGAACGGATAACCGTAGAATGTAAGGCATATCAGCGCGAAATACCAGATCATCCTGGGGAATGCAAAGGTGTGGTCGTATATGAGTATCCTTGACATGAAATTGGTAAGAAGGCTCGTAACTCCGCCCTTTCTTTCGGGGAACATATGGATCACTTCAATCTCACCTCTCTGCCAGCGCTGGCGCTGAACATAGAGCCTGTTCATGCTTTCGATGGGATCCACGAAAAAGAGCGCATTCTCACAGATATCGATCTTCTTTTTGAGATGATATCTGACCTGGAATGTAAGCTGGGTATCCTCGCATACCGTCTCGGTATTATATAACTGGGTCTTAAGTATCGTAGACTTCCTAAATGCCGAGAACGCGCCGGATAAGGTAAATATCGAATTAAGCTCCGCTTCGTAGTTCCTGCCGGCAAGAAAGGCCTGGCAGTATTCGTAGAACTCGGTGGTCTGGAGCATCCTCTTTAAAGGACTTACAGTTGTCGTTATAAGGTTGGGATTCGTGATGACCGCGCCCGTTACGCAGTTACAGTCGGGATCGCTCTCGAACTTCTTTACCATGTTCATAAGCGCATCCGAATGAAGGACGCCGTCGCTGTCTATATGGATTATATATTTGCCCTGGCTGTTAAAAAGAGCCATATTAAGAGCCTTGGACTTGCCCTGTTTGGAGTTGAGCCACTTTAAGTTCATATCCATGTGACTCTTCTGGTAGCCCGTATAAATGGAGAAACTGTCATCTACGCTCCCGTTATCGACAAGCATGACCGAGATGCTCTCGTTAGGATAAGTTGAGTTGTTAACGCTCTCAAGGCATGATAAAAGAGAGTCCGCGGAGTTATATACAGGGATTATCAGTGTGATCTCCGGGAAATAATTAAGATCCGGCTTTTTTGTACCTCTTATCCTCTTAATGATAAGTATGAATATACCCAGTAATCCGGGTATGATCTCCATCAAAAGGGGGATGACGACCCACGCCATCCAGAACATTAACTCACTTTTCAGAAGACTTATCAGATGCATAAGAAAAGCCTCCTATTCTCTGTTTGATGATCTGCGCATGAGTGAACACATAATAGTAAAGCACAACGGAAAGCGCGTAGAATACCATCCTTCCGACTATCGTATGTGCGATATAATATGTGCTGTTACCGCCGAACTTTATGATAAGGCATATGACCGTTATCCTTATGACATTTGATAAGAATATCGCAACACATCCGAGCACGGAAACTATGACTCTCTGCCATATCTCATATACTTCAAAGAAAGCAACCAGCGCAACAAAAGCCATCATCTCTATGACTCCGGAACATTCGAAATCGATATAGAGCGAAAGCGATTCCATCGTGCGTTCGCATGTTACGAAAAGTATACTGTAATCATTATATGCCTCAAATAATCCGGTTATCTCTCCGATGACTCCGGCGACCGAAGTGACCAGATTTGCCAGTGGCTTTACGATATAAGGCTCTACGAAGATCATCATAAATACAAAAAGCCCTACCGCCCCGAAAAGATACCGGAGAAAGTCGAGCTTTCCGCGCTTAAATACCGTAAGGATATAAATCCAGATTATGAGACAAAGTAATGCTAATGCATTTATTCTCATTTCTTTTTCCTTTTAAGATCCTGTAACATAAGTGCCAGACCTGCGATGGAAACACTTAATCCGATTCCCATCCTGCTGCCTGTGGGGGTTCCTACCGCGGTAACCTTCTGAGGTCCGATGTTGGGTGAATAGAATTCAACCTTTGCACCGTTTGCGATGGTACCGTCGGGAAGTCCGTAGAACTTCTCAAGATCGGAGATGCTCAACCTGAATTCGAATGCGTCTCCTCCCTTTGATCCCGTAGTCGTAACAGCCGCATCACCTGCAGGCATCTGTGATGTATCACCGTTGCAGAAGATACCAAGTCCGGTATTTCTTCCTACATCAAGTGAATATATCCTGCCCCAGTCGGGATTACCGTTATCATCCTTGCCTAAGATATTAAACCATCTTTCCTGTCCGTCTATGGCAAGTCCGAGATACTGGGTGGGGATCTGGGATTTATAAAGATCACTCATCTGGATGTTTACATATACATATCCGTCCCTTATTATCATCTTACCCGAATGATGCTCTCTGATATTATCAACATGCTGATGGCTTCCGTAGGTGATATCCTGGATCTGAGACTCGGGAACCTCATCCCAGTCATCGAAATATCCGTCGATACCCATCGGGTCTGCAGATTCATTATTTGAAGGAATTCCGAGATAAGTGACGGGAGGTTCGCCTTCACCGTCAACATCAGGGTTTTCGGGATCAGATCCGTCATTATCTTCAGGTGCTTCAACGGGAGCTCCTTCTTCGGAATATGGCTCTTTTTCCTCGGGATCTTTTACCTCGGGCTCTTTTGCCTCAGGCTCTTTTGCCTCAGGCTCTTTTTCGCCGGGCTCTGCAGCAGGTATGACATCCTTATCTGCATCATCGGATGCCGGAGTCTCAAGATCTGCAGGGGCTCCTTCGTCATTTGCCGTATTGTCGGAAACGGTAGCATATACATTTCCTCCGGAGAAAACGGTGCTTATCAGCACTCCAGCTATCACCATGAGCATATATATGATACGCTTCATCTTTCTTATTATTTTATTATCCATAACGCTCCTCCTCACCGGGTGATTACAGCAACAATCTGGTTTTTTTTCTGTTCGCCTTCTTTAATATCGACACAAGTACCAGAAAACCTAATATGCTGACGAAAGATCCTGAAATAAGATATGGATATGTGATCCTTATCTTCGTATTTCCTTCACTTACCGTCACGAAATGCGAACTGTTTGTGTAGGCCCTGTCTGCATCATACATATCCTTTATATCGGCTATCGTCGTATTGACACCGGACTCAGGGCTCTTTATCGATATCGTGTTGTTATCATATTTAACTTCTATCGGCACTATCTCCCTTTCGGGAAGCATTCCGCTCTTTACTCCGATTATCTCATCGAGCAATATAAGAGCAGCCGAATCCGCAGTCTCTTCCACATAATAGCAGAAGTTAAAGCCGAGGAATGTGATATTTTCATTCCCGTTATGACCGCAGAATGAAAGCTTCTTTTGATTGAGGCTTCCGTATCCCGTCTCACCCTTAAGACCTATTAAGTAATTGCCTTTCCATTGATAATACTGATCGGGGAAGGATGCGCATTTATATCCTCTGCCGCCGTATATGATAACGGGGAAGGACCCGCTGTACATAAAGGTCTGGGTTGAAACGCCCATAAACTCATAGACATTGGTCTTCGGGTTTTTGGGGATCTTGTTCATGTCGATAAAAATCTTAACTCCCGCATCGGCAAGCTCGTTTAAAAGGGCCTCTGCGCTGTCTTTATCTTCATAGACAAAATCTGACAAATATATTATATCATAAGATTTCAGTTTTTTAAAGTCATAATCGTTAATATTATCACTAAATCCTTCTTCAAAGCTCGGATAAACAAAAGATAACGTTTTAGCGGCATGTCCTATGGCAATATTATGATAGGTGGTCTTTACTCCGAACTGTTTCGGCGTATCGGCGCTCATCACAAGGGCTTTCTCGCTGCTCTTAACGACTTCATAGCCGTTTCTTATTCCCGCGTTTATTATCTCATCGGAATCTCTTCTTCCGTGAGCCATGAGCTCTACCGGGATCACCACGGTATCCGTACCGGTCTCAAGAAGCCTGTCAAATACATAATCGTACCAGCCGAGCTCCAAGGCGGAATCGATCATTGAAGTGTTTAAGGCTGTCTCGGCGTTTTGTCCGTCCACACCGTAGAGATAGTTTACTTTCTTTCCCTGAGAAGCCACGTAATACGGAACAAATGCGCCGTTATCGCCTCCGTCCATTATGGCCATTCTCTGCTTTGCCTCGCTCTTTGCCGTATTTATATAAAGAGATTCGGCTCTTCTTTCATCCCTCTCATAGGGTGCAAGATCATCCTTTTTATCATCTATATACTTAAGGCAGAGCACTCCGTCCGCGCACAGGATAAGGCACATAAGAAGGAGTATATACTTCTTCAGATTTCTCCATGACAAAAATGCCGCAAAGAATATCGCAAGCGCGCAGGGAACAAACCTTATCATCCAGAAGATCGAGGAAAGCGGTACGTTTGAAAGGATGACATATGAACTTACCCCGGTAAGCGCGAATATGACTATAAATGTTATAAAACCGGGAAGTACTTCCTTTGTTCCAAGGACAAGACCGAGTATACATATGATAAATACCGAAAGTCCCACATAGAATGCTCCGGTGTCCTTTATAAGGACGTTCGGATCAAGGGATGTAACTATGCTCTGGAAATATTTGGCCATCATCCTGTCGTTTATCTTGGCTGTCCCGTTCCCTAAGATAAAGGGAACGATCCATATCCCGCTTAATAAAAATCCCGTAAAATACGATCCGATCACAAAGCCTGCTCTCTTAACCTTCTTCCTGTAGACAAGTTTTGAGATAAACAGATAGAAGCTTATGACAACACCGGATATAAGCGCTGCACCGGGATGAGTAAGCACAGATAGTACCGACAAAAATGCGATCCTTATAAAAGGCTCATATCCGCCTTTTCTTACAGCATCTCTTACCGAGAGAATGACAAAAGGCAAAAGCGCGTTAAAAAGTGCCAGGGGAAGATTTCCTTCGTTAAAGAATATCCCGGCATTTACAGGAGAAAAGAACCACAGCACTCCCAAAAACGCTCCGAGGGTAACCTTATTTTCCCTGTAACCCATTATGACAAAAGCAATGCTCCCAAGTAAAAAGCAAACCGACATGAACAGAAGATATGCCGTATATATGCTTCCCTGCGTTACCCATTCAAGGAAAGCGAAAACATATAAAAATACAGGGCCGTTATATCTGAATATCGTAAATCCGTTATACCAGTACGGATCTATGAGCGGGATCGGATTATGCGCCTTAAGCGCGTTATAGATGATATCGCCCCTGTACAAATGGGCGTAGGCATCGGTTCCTTTGGGATAAACGCTGCAGTTTCCGGCATAATAGTACAAAAGCCACGAAAGCCCCAGCATTATGCCTGCATACAGGATCACAAGAGGTATCTTCCTCTTGTCGGAGATGGCTCCCCGAAGTTCCTCCACTTCTTCGCGCAAATGCGCTCCGTCCGCTTTTTCACCGTCTTCGGTTATTTCGATAAGATCGCTTTCATCCCACATTGCGGCCTTTTCATTTATCTTTTCTATCTCTTCCTTCGGAAGATCGGCCATGGTCTTTTCTTCCATTTTGGCTTCATATTCGACATTGCTCGAAAACGAATAGGGAAATGCCTCAAGCTCGTTGACGTCGGCGTCAAGAAGCCTGTCCGAAACGGAATATGTACGGATGGGATTTTCAAAGATATCAAGACGTATGAGATCAAACCCCAGCTTAAGGAGCCTGGGATTGAACATATCATAAAATGTATCGGCTATGCTTTCTATTGTTGTGGATTTTCCCTTAAATGTGTCGGTCTCGGGCAGATAGACATCCTCGTACGG
Source organism: Lachnospiraceae bacterium (assembly GCA_003446735.1). GTDB lineage: Bacteria > Bacillota > Clostridia > Lachnospirales > Lachnospiraceae > UBA2882. The sequence goes on from DMCJ01000170.1 coordinate 13,410, forward strand.
ATGCAGCCACTCCCTGATGGATTTTTCTATATCAGAAAAGCTCTCCCCGTCCTCTTTTACCGTATTTAAGTAAAAGACAAGGGAAAAGGTATGGAAATGCAGATTTTCCGCTTTATTCTCGATATTCGAATGCGCCGCGTTAAATTTAAACGTCAGCTTATAACCTTTAAAACTCATTATCCCACTTTACTGCCGGCGCCTTTATCAGACAAAAGATATTACCTCCTGCTCCGGCTTTTTTGTTTTAGTTATGTTAACCGCTCGCAGCACCGGCCCCTCTTTCCCGTACTGCTCGAAATATTCATTTGCATATTCGGCCTTGACCTTTATCCATTCCTGATCCTTAAGCTCATCGGCCTTATCGTACTTACATGCATATCCGAGGAATGCCATATCCTCGGCGCAGCATGTCATCGCCATCCTTCCGGGAACGAAATATCCTTTCGGAAATCCCTTCGGATGCATGACCATGGCTGTAAATTCCAGGGTCTTTCCCGCATATCTTTCGGGATTGTCGATCGCATCAAGATAAAAGAATCCGTAGCCCATATCGTCAAGCGCGATATTGTCCTTTTTGACATCGTAGGGAAGGTCTTCTTCCAAAGTCACGTTTATCTCTCCCTGCGAATCCTCGAATATGATCTCGGCACTCTGGTTAAGTGCCATGATATTCCTTTTATAGGAGGCGATCTTATCCTTTATATCATCGCATCTGTTCATGACGATGAGCTCGGAATTCCTGATCTGCTCGGCAACGAGCGATTTCATGTTGGTAAAGTATGAAGCGAAAGTGATACCGTTTATCATGGTTATCTGCTGCTCCACCTTCCAGTGCCAGGGGAATTTAACGTTCTTTAAAAGCCACATCCCGTTAAATTCGATGACGATCCTCTGAGGCTTATGCTTCTTTTCAAGCTCTATGAGATTCTTTGAGGTAAAATCCTCTTCGTCTTCAATTATCTCACAAACGGTCCTTGATGCCTTAAGGAGATTGGGATCATATTCATTCTCCCCTTCTTCGCACAGTAAGAGCAGCGTCGTGCCGTTTGTCTGAAAATATTGCTGGCTTAAAGTATAGGTTATAAATTCTGTCTTTCCGCTGTCCAGAAAACCATTAATTATGTAAACCGGTATCATTTTATGTAAACCTCGCGATCCGTATCGGGATCATTATCATGAAAACAGTTTCTTAACTTCTTCCTCTTTTATCCCGGCTCCGATAACACATATCTTTCCGGTAACTTCGCTCGCGCCTTCCCTTACTTCAAATTCCTCGGGAACATAGTCAAAGTGAAGGAATCTGTCTCCGTCTGTGGGAAGCATGCCCTTTGCCCTAAGCACGTTTCCGAATCTTTCCTCATCATCAAGGCTCTTTAATATCTCTTCGAGTTTCTCTTTTGTATAATGAGTATTTGTCTCTATTCCTATGCTGTCAAACACCTCATCTGCGTGATGATGGTGATGATCATGATCATGGTGATGATGACCGCAGCTGCATACACCGTTCTCGTCATATTCATGATGATGCTCATGTTCGTGGTCATGGTCATGATGATG
>DMCJ01000215.1:0-4771 GCA_003446735.1 Lachnospiraceae bacterium
CGGCGGAATGCTCCACTACATCCCCGTTCGGGAAGTGATAAAAGATCGATGTTCTCCTCGGTGTATTTGGCGTAGTCTTTAAATATATAACAATAAACTCCGGCATCCTAAAATCAGCATGCCCCTGATCCCAAACGGCAGTATCTCTGGCAGCCAGGAAGGAATACTCCGCCATTCTGAGCGCCATGGAATCATCGTCGTAACTCTGACATTCGATCAGATAGACGTCGCTCTCGATCCTAAGTAGCATGTCATTTTCATGTTCCTCGTTCGCGACATCCTTGCTGCCCTCAGTTCCCGTAAAAATATAGGATTCTGATGGGAGCAGCTCCACCTTTGCATTTAGCGGATAATTCTTTCTAAATGCCTCATTGATCACAGAGATAAACAGCCTCTTGTGCTTGGTCTTTAGCGTCTTAAACGCATCGTCATAATCATGTGTCTTTTTCATAAAGATCCTCCTTTCGGGAATAGAAAATAGAAATTAATAGATACAACTTTTGAAAATAAATAAAAAATTTTAAAATGGAAAAACTCGCGAAAACGCGACATCGGAGAGAACCTCCGAATGAATAAACAGTAACACAACTACGATAGGCTTGTCAAATCACCCATCGTTAAAATGGATAATAGTAAACTTATATGATATTATTATATAGTCAAAGTAATCCATAATATTAAAAGGAGCAAAAACAATGGACCTTTTACAATACTTCACCAATACTACGGACAATTTTGTCCCAATAGGTTGGTTACTGATCATTATTCTTATCGCAATTCTGATCCTACATATATTTTTAAAAGCATATGCCAAAAAATATGTTAAAGAACATCGGGAAGATATTCTAAATATTAATTATCAGCTGACAAGGTCATGCCAGATTTCCGGAAAAAAACTATCATCAGGAATTCCAAGCTATTTGGAATATGTCCGTTTATTACACATAAATGACACTTTTCCTTGCTCAAATTCCATTGTATCAAATGCTTCTAACAGCAAAACTAAATATCTGATCAAATATACCAATATAGAACACAGTGAAAAATGCATTTCCATGATAGATTTTTGTATTAACTGGAGAAAGGAACTAAATGTCCTTATTCAAAATATGGCTCTATTTAGAGCTGCTATAAAAGAATCGCTTCCGTTTTATGTGAGGATGTATGTTTCAATCGAAGAATTATCTTTAGAATGGTGTAATATCCCCGGAGATATGTTAAAGATGCCCAATCCGACTTTTACATTTTTATATGTAAGTCCGGCCGGAAACAGTCAAAACGGCTGTGTAATAGAGCTTACCCCAACGGTACTTGAAGATATCAGAAGAGAGCTCTACGAAACCATAAGTAAAAAAGGACATATCAAAGCTGAAAGAAGCGCAATGACTAACGATCTTCGAGAAGCTATTAAGAAGAGAGATAATTACACATGCCGTATCTGCGGAAACAGTGTATTTAACGAGCCCAATCTCTTATTGGAAGTTGACCATATAATTCCAATATCCAAAGGTGGAAAAACAGAAGCAAGCAATCTTCAAACTCTATGCTGGAGGTGTAACAGGCAAAAAGGAAGCGATATTTAGCTATTTAAATCATTATCTGCCATTTTTATCACTAACATGATTTCCCAAAGATAAAAGCAGGGGAGAGTCAAATTCTTCTCTTAAACTCTCCCCTGCCTTAAATGTTTCCGGTTAGAAGATCTGTCCCGGCATTTTGTCCGATCAGAATTCCATCTTTCTCCATCACGAAGAATTGCTTTAAAGCGGGAGGCTTGTCGATCGTAAGCAAACCTCCCGGTCAGCCCACAATCTTAAGTGTGTTATTCTTTTTCAAACAGCACTCTCCTTAAAAAAATTTTATAAAATTCCCTATCCCTGATATTCATGAATAACGAGAACGTCAGAAAGAAAAGCTACATATCCGCCATCCTTATCCATAAACAATCACGCCGACCACAGCCGCAAGGCATATAAGGCCAATGGGTGACAGTCCTTTTTTGATGAATTTTCGTGATCCAAAATAGATCGCTGCTAAAAAGCAGGTAATAAGTACCGAAGTAATATCAATGCTGCTATAGGTCTTTAAGCCGCAATTTTCCATGATCATGTAGACTCCGGTTGCCAGGATCACCCCGACAACGCACGGCTTAAGCCCTCCCAAGGCTGCCTGTACGTATGGATTCTTAAGGAAACTCCTTGAAAGAACCATTACAAAAATAATGATAAAAAACGCGGGAAGGATGACCGCCGTCGTGGCGATCACTGCTCCTAAAAAGCCGCCCTTATTACTGCCTATATAAGTGGCAAGGTTCACCATGATAGGGCCGGGCGTGCTTTCGCTTACCGCTATCATGTATGAAAGCATCTCATCATCAAGCCATTCGTGTGCCAGGACCACATCTCTTATGATCGGTATAGTAGCATATGCTCCGCCAAAAGAGAAAAGCCCTACTTCCAGAAATCCTATCAAAAGGTCTAAATATATCATGCCTCTCCCTTCTTTCTGCGTCCTTTTTCCAAAAGGAAGAAGATGATACTTATAAGCGCCGCCGTAAGCATCAAAACTATCGATGATAAGTGAAGATTCAACACATTTATAAGCATTAATACAACAAAAGTGACCAGAAGAATCACCAGCTGCAAAGGCTTCTTTTCCATCTTTCCGATCATCTTTATCGCCGCATCGAGGATCAATATGCCTACCGCTATCTTGATCCCCAAAAATGCATGCGCGATCCACGCGATCTCCAAAAAACCTTCCAGAAACATGGATATGGCAAAGATGACGATGAACGAAGGTATGGTCACGCCAAGTGTTGCCAGGATCGCTCCCGGAAGCTTACCTTGCTTGTAACCCACATACGTAGCGCAGTTGATCGCTACCGGACCGGGAGTTGATTCAGCGATCACCGTTATATACATCATTTCATCATTTGTGATCCAGTTTTTCTGTTCCACGCAGATATTCTCGATGATAGAGAGCATCGCATACCCTCCGCCGAAGGTAAATAAACCTATCTTTGCAAAGGTTAAAAACAGTTCGATAAGTATGGACATGTCAGGCATTTCCTTTTTATACTCTGATCAATGAAGCAAACTTCTTCCCGCATAAGCGTCAATACCGGAAAACCGGCTTTGCAGGGAATAAGACTTATGGCATATCGTGCGACTGCACCCAAAGCACCTTCTAATGCTACAAACAAAAGCTCATGATCACCTCGTACTTTATTCAGAAAACTATGCTAAACCATTCCCTCTTTAAACATCCTCATCATTTCATTTGTCAGGCTTAGGTTGTTGGGCTGGAGCTCTATGTCCGCGCGGCTGACCCATTCGGCGTATTTAAGCTCGTTTTCGTCCATGCGGATCTTACCTTCGCCGTCGGCATCACAGTAAAATCCGACGAGGATATCCTGCGCCATGCCCCAGGGCTGCGACTTGTAATACCTTATGTTCTTAACTTTAACGCCGGTCTCTTCCATGACTTCGCGAGCCACGGTCTCTTCGAGCGTCTCACCGATCTCGGTAAAGCCCGCAACAAGCGCATTATGCGAATAACCTCTGCGATATCTTGTAAGAAGCAGTTGATCATCCTTTGTAACTCCGACTATGACCGCCGGATTGATCCTCGGATAGATCACATTTTTGCAATCAGGACAGGTAAGTGCCCTCTCTAACTCACTGTGAATAAGCTTGGCGCCGCACTTTCCGCAGCATTTATTATCCGCATACCATTTCCACAGATGATAAGCCGTAAATACAACAAAAATATCCGCATCACTTGAGCCCGAAAGTCTGTCGCGCACTTCTCTTATCGTATACCATGAAAAACCGGAAAAGTCATCTTTATTAAAAATATCTTTATCGGAAAAATCATGATCATATAAAAGAAAATACCGGCGCTCATCCACAGAAAAGAGGTAGATAAACGAGCTATCGTCTAAAAAAGCCCCTGCCTTAGCACCGCTTTCATATCCGGGCGCAGCTCCGGCCTCAGCTCCACGATCACACTCCGCCTTTCCCCCTAAGGCACTCCGGAGCCCTGAAAACGAAAGAAAACTCATTATCCCGTCATCATCTCCGACATAAGCTTTTCCTTCTTCGTTAAAAATGAGAATATAGTCGTTTCCTTCCGGCCTTAAATTTTTATAACTGTTATCAAGCCTGCTCGGATATATATCCTGTATCATAAAAAGCTCCTTCAACCTTACAACATATCATCGCCCATATCAGATCTTCCGGATCAGATCACTGGACCGTATCCCCCAGATAAGATCTTCCGGATCAGACCTCCGAAATCAGATCACTAAAATCACATCCTGCGACAGCGGAAAGGTCAGCCGGTGAAAGCTCGATCTGGAAGCCGACTTTACCGGCGCTTACAAACATCCTGTCATATTTTCTGGCGCTCTCATGGATGAAGGTCGGAAAATGCTTTTTCATACCGATCGGAGAACAGCCGCCGTGAACATATCCGGTAAGCGGCAGGAGTTCTTTTTGCTTAATCATGGATACGGCCTTCTCGCCGGCAGCCTTTGCTGCCTTTTTAAGATCAAGCTCCGATGCGACAGGCACAACGAATACGTAGTATGCGCCCGACTTTCCCTGTGTTACCAGAGTCTTAAAGACCCTGTCTTTATCCTCATTTAAAAGAGCCGCGATCTCTTCACCGGACATAGTCGCATCCGGCTTATAAGAGTGGCTCTTAAATTCGATCTTCTTTTGATCGAGTATCCTCATTACATTTGTGCGCTCGTTATTCATAATAT
>DMCJ01000215.1:4813-15200 GCA_003446735.1 Lachnospiraceae bacterium
GTTATTCATAATATCACACCCCCTGCCATATCCCGTCGATAAAGATCCTGATAAGATCATCCCTGTCCCAGAGGATCACCTTGTTAACATCGGCTAAGATCCTGGTATTATCCGTGTACTCGGAATTGGTGATCACAAGTCCTCTGTCGCAGTCGTAATATGCAAGTGACGCAACGACTTCCTGAACGGCGGAGAGGCCGACCTTCTCCTCGTATCTCTTAGCCTGGACAGCGATCTTAAATCCGTCCTCAAGCGTTATTATAAGATCCGCTCCAAAATCCTTTGTAAGCGGCGTCTTTTGAACATTTACACCGAATGAGATGAGCTTTTTATAAAGATATTCTTCAAACTCCGCTCCGCTCATCATATCGATCCTGCCGATGTCGCTGTTTAGATAGCATCTCCTTCTTACCCATCTTATAAAGAGGATAAGAAGGTAAAAAATCGCCGGAATGCATATGACTGATAAGGCTGCGACCTTAAATTCCAAAGGCATGCATCTTCTCCTACAACTTTAAAACGCAAATGGCCCCTCTTGCCGTTTTCATAAGGACCTTGCCTTTAGCCTTCTTTTTCATAAGGCCATACATACGTCCGGCGGAAAATGACTCTCCGAGTACCGTGTAGGGGCTGTTGGCCACATATCCGATCTTTCCTAGCCCTTTTATCTCTACGCGGATCGCCTCTTTATCATACTCATTGTCAGGCTCCTTGACAAGCCTTACTTTCATTCCCTTCTTTAAGAAATCACTTCCATGATAATGATTCATCCCAGTGATCGTGAAAAATACGTCTTTCATAACGTGCCTCCTTTTTCTCTTTCGTTTTATCGACTTCGTTCTGCCGCTCCCTCGTCGCCCTCTGATCAAAGGATAAACCATTTAAAGTACAATAAAACTCCCTTTAAGGCACGTTTTTTCGTTTTTTACGCTTTTTTACGCTCTTTCAGATATCATTCTTTATTCTTTATTTTTGTCTTTATCGGTCTTAAACACCATATCTCCTTTTTCATCATACTCGATCCAGCCGTCTAAGACTTTTTTGTAATCATCGTAATACTCACCTTCGCGGTCTCCATGGACCTTAAACCTGTTACCCTCAGAATCTGTGACAACTTCCTTTATCAGATATCCTTCATAGTCGGGAAGGCCGGCTCCTCCGATATCTTCCCCGTATTCCTGCCAGACCTTAACGGTAAATTCCTGACCGGGATAAGTTTCCTTCAGGTATTTCTCGTGTGCTTCTTTCCTGTTGTTTAATACATCTTCACTTATCTTTTTATCGGACCTGATCGTGCAGGAACACAGCGTAAGAAGCAGTCCTATGCAGATAAGTATGGTGATCGATCTTGCTCTCATATTTGTTAACCTTTATTTTATGTGACAGCGTACCGTGTGACAGCGTACCAGGCACCTTGTCACATTCAGATAAGTATGGTGATCGATCTTACTCTCATATTTGTAAACCTTTATTTCATGTGACAGCGTACTGTGACAGCGTACCAGGCACCTTGTCACATTGGCACCTTGTCACATTTTCAGCTATGTGAATAATATTCTTCAAGCCTGGGTCTTGCGATCTCATAGCATTTTCTAAGGGAGGGATCAAACTGCGTTCCCATTTCCTCTAAGATGATGCTGTTTGCTTTTTCACTATACTAAAACCTCAGAGCTTATCTATATCACTCCACTGATCTATATCATATCACATATTTAATATAATATATACAAAAAGCAGGTATTTGACCCGTCTCATCGCGTTATGCTATCATCATCCCATGGGATATTTCTTTACACAACAGGATGATATACCTTACGGTATGGGTTATGAGCTCTTTGGCCCCGCCCATCTTTTTAGCATGGCAGTTACGCTTACTTGCGTCATTTTACTTATCATCTTCTTCATAAGATCGGGCGCAGATAAAAGAAAAAAGATCCTCATCGCGATCCCTGTTTTAATGCTTATCCTAGAGATCATAAAAGACCTGATCTTAGCCATGAACCACCGCTTTGGTATCGGCTACCTCCCGCTTCATATGTGCTCGTTCGGAATGCTTATCTTTCTTTTACAAAGATTTCTTAAAAATGAAAAAGCAAAGGCATATTTCGGTGAGGTCGCATTTATCCTTATTCTTCCCGCCGGCCTTTTCGGCCTCATCTTTGCGGACTGGACGATCTACTATCCCGTCCTTAATTTCTTTAACATACACGGATATATCTGGCACGGTCTGCTCATCGCATACCCGATCCTGATCATAATAAATAGGGACGTAGCGCCTGACATTAAGCATATTCACTACGTCCTTTCATTTATCCTTATCGTGACCGTTCCCGTCTTTATCTTCGATAAGATCTTTAACTGTAATTATCTTTTTATAAACCGGCCCGTACCTGACAGCCCGCTTTCGCTTATGGCTTCATATATGGGAAATCCCGGCTACCTTGCAGGTTATCTTTTCATGTTGATATCCGTGATACTTTTTATGTATCTTATATCATCAATTTGGTCCCGCGCTCAAAAACGATTAGGCTGAGGCTGATCATTACCGTTTTCATTATAACCACCCGAATGGTCCATAGTGATACCGGGGGCCGGTTTATAGACTTTTTTTACCTGTCCGCCCTTATTACTGATATATATGCTTCCGGATCCACCGCTTACATTTTCGATATCTTTCTCATCTAATTTCTTATCTTCCATTTACAAGCCCCCCTTATCAGATTAGACCTTTCCTTTCTTTTCCTCTATCCTTCTTTTTACCTCATTAAAACTGATCTCTTCACCCAGTACATCCAAATACAGATTAAGATCCATTCCCGATACCAGATGGGCATCTACCATATAACTGCGCAACGCTTCTTCCAAATTGCCTGTATCGTTTTTATCATATGTAAGCCCTAATAATTGTGCCAGTTCAGCGTTGGCGCGATCGCTTCCACCGCTTACATTATCAAGTTCCATGTCGGAAAGTCTTTTGTCTTTTAAATCTCTGTCCATCGCAACCTCCTTTATATAAAAGTATACGAATGAAACATGAAAATGGCAAGTAAAACAGGTGCACATTAAAATGTGAAAAGAATGTGAATAGAAGATTTATAAAGATACAAAATCGTCTGTTTATGGTAAAATATTCTCTGTGACATTTTTCATGATAGCAAATGGAAATGTCGGGCAGATGCCAAATATAATAAGTGATCCGGAGAATAAAATGAATTCATCATTACAGGCTGTAAAAAGCGAGATAGAAAAAGTCATAAGAGGAAAGTCCGATGTACTTGATATGGTATTGTGTACCCTGCTTGCGGGCGGACATATCCTTCTTGAAGATATACCCGGCGTAGGAAAGACGACGCTTGCGGTCGCACTTTCAAGAAGCCTTTCCATGGACTATCGGAGAATGCAGTTTACGCCCGACGTTTTGCCGAGCGATATCTTAGGCTTTAATATGCTTGAGCAAAAGACCGGCGAATTTACGTTTAAAAAGGGTGCCATCTTTACCAACCTCTTCCTTGCGGACGAGATCAACCGTACCTCTCCTAAGACCCAGTCGGCCTTACTTGAAGTCATGGAAGAAAAAAGAGTTTCCGTTGACGGCACGACCTATCAGCTGGATCCGCCTTTCTTTGTTATTGCCACGCAAAATCCGATCGGCGCTTCGGGTACGCAAAAGCTCCCCGATTCCCAGCTTGACCGCTTCTTTGTAAGATTAAGCTTAGGTTATCCCGACCACGCATCTGCTACCGAGATCTTAAAAGGTCATTCCATGGAAAATATGGACGAAGTAAAGAGCGTCATGGCGCTCGAAGAGCTTATCGCACTTCAGCAAAAAGCACAGAATATATATGCATCCGACGAGATCTGCGATTATATCGTATCGATCGCCGAAGCATCCAGGCGCACCGATCTCTTAAATCAGGGCATATCCCCCAGAGGTACGATCGCCGTATTAAAGATGTCAAGGGCTCACGCCCTCTTTGAGGACAGGAACTATGTGATCCCCGAGGACATATACAAGGTCTTATATTCGGTCACCAACCACAGGATGATCTTATCCACCAAGGCCCGCGCCGCAGCCAAAGATGAACGCGCCGTTCTTGAAGACATCCTTTCATCAGTTCCCGTACCGAGGCTTTCCTGATGCAAAAGAGGTTTTTTATCTCATCCTATCTTTCGCTCATATCCACCCTTATCCTGGTGGCTTTGTTATATTATTTTTTCAGACATACTTTTTTTATCATCCTTTTTGCATTTATCTTAGCTCTTCCCGCGATATCCTATGCCTATTCAAAGAGCATTTTTCAAAATCTAAGGACAGAGATCTCCTTTTACCCCTATGAGGCTGTAAAATTCGGAGAATGCGAGCTTAACTTAAAGATCATAAATCCCTCGCGCTTTCCTTTCCCGTCATTCATGCTCACCTTTTATGTACAAAATCCCATTTATAAGGAGCGCATCGAGCAGACTCACGTCATCCCGATAAAAGCCGGGGAAAACATTTTCTCATTTCCCATATCCTTAAATAAATGCGGAATATATGAAGCCGGGATCATGGATGTCACCGGATTTGATCTTTTTCACTTTTTTGCGTTCACGAAAGAGGTTGACATAACTTCAACCGTCAGGGTCTTTCCGGAAAGGCCCGCATCAAATGAACCTCATGAAGCCCTCTATTCCGAAGGCTTTGACGAATTTGAAGAATCCTCTAAGACAGGTAATGTATCATCCAATGTCACCGATATAAGGGAATACCGCCCCGGCGACAGGCTGCAGAGGATCCACTGGAAGCTCTCCCAGAAGATCGACAAACTCATGGTAAAGGAAAACGAATCCACCTCCACTCATGAGTTCTATGTGCTTACCGAATTATATCAGCCCGACTTTTCGGACTGTAAGAATGACCCTGCTCTATACCACGCCTTAGATGAGGCATTTGAATATACCTCTTCGATATCACAGGAGCTTTTAAATATGGGCCAGCCCTTTATGTTCTCGGTTTATTCGACGAGGCTTTCCGACTTTTTATCTTTCAGGATAAGAAGTAAGGAAGAGTTAAAAGAGGCCTTCTGCGCGGCCTTCTATGAGCCCACATACACATCCGAAAATCTGGCAAAAGAAGTCTATGAAAATGCCGGCTACAATAAAGGAACACTTATACATGTTACCCACAGGGGGATAGAGGATGCATAGTAATACAGCCGACCTTCCCCGCCAGTCAAGCACGGGGAACTATCTAAGAGAGAGTTTTCACATATATGAAAACACGAAACATCCCAGTTTTGAAGCGCTCATTCACTGCTTCATAAAAGGGCTTATAATATTCTGCGGTTCTTTCGGAACTATAACCGCGGTCCTGAGCGAATTTGACGTAATATACGACTATGCCACTACCTTCTTTATGCTTTTATTAACCTCGATGACCTTAGCGCTGATCCATATAAGAAGGTATCTGTTTAACGTTGGATATATTTCGGTCTTCGTGCTTTTTACGGCCGGCGTCGTCAGATACAGGAACTACGTAAATTCCGGTTTCCAGGCCCTTTTAAATATCGTAAACGAGGCCTACGGCGAGCACTATCTCCTGCTCTTTACAAGAGAGTCGACCGAGGTCATATCCGACCGTTTCATGACCGTTACGGCGGCCGCAGTCTTTATCGGCATCTTCTGGGCCATCCTCTTAAACGTTGCACTTTTCCAGGGGATAATGGATACGTTTTCACTTACGTTCCTTACGATCCTTCCCCTGTTTTTAGGGATCTATATCGGAAAATATCCTTCATTCATCCCGCTCACATTTATATTCTTCTCCCTCTTTGCCTCTTATCTCTTAGGGCATAACGGCCATTACCACTTCGTCCGTCCCGAGGGCAAAAAGATAAAAACGGAGTATTATATCACCAGATATCCCGACGGAAAGAAGCTTAAAAGATATCCTCTTAATTCAAAGAAGAGATTCTTTAAAAGGATCGAGATCCCTGCCGAAACTCTTGAAACCCAGCGCATACTCCAGTTCCATAAATCAAATTCCAGACATATGGTCGGGCTCTGCGTTATCTCACTATTCTTAGCTCTATCGGTTTCGATCCTCTCATCCGTCATGATGACAAGATCGGAAGCGGAAGCTCTTCGACCTCCGGAGGTAAAACAAGATGCGGATGAATATGTAAAGCTCTTTGTACAGAACGGCTTTTCCGGCCTTTTAAACCGCTACTCGGCAACGGGCGGCCTTTCAAACGGACGCCTTGGCGGCGTATCGAGCGTGCGCCCTTCCTATACGCCAAACCTTTATGCGACCTACGTTCCCTATGCATATGATACGGTCTACCTTCGCGCGTTTACCGGTCAGCTTTATATGGGCGATTCCTTCCTTGCGGTAAATAAGAATCTCTCATATAAATATCCCGACGTATCTTCCGAAAATGTCGTCTCCTACAGAAATTATATTTCCATGGTCGAAGGCGATACATTAAAAAAACTCATGGATGAAGGAAAGGTCGATCCGATGTCCGGCAAAATGCTCATTGAAAATGTCGGCGCCGGCAATAACCACATCTTCCTTCCCTACTATGTAAATGTAAGACCGGATGATACAAAGATTTCAAGGGATGCGCAGATAACAGGCTCTTTATTTGAGATAAGCCAGGAAGATGCCGATCTAAACGACGATCATGCCATGGAAGTAGCCTATATTCCATATTCTTCCGTTCTTACCGACCTTACCGCCCTTGACCGCTCCGAATTTGATGACTTAAGAAGCGATGAGGAAAAGGAATTTTTTGATCTTTACGAAAAGGAGATAAAGGAAAACTATCTTCAGATCCCCGAAGAATTAAAGCCCGCACTTGAAGATGTAAAGAATAAGCTGCATTCGGGCGATGACTACGCTTCACTCATATTTAATATGCGTAATTATTTCTACTCAAATTACACCTACAGTCTTTCTCCCGGAACGACACCAGTAAACGAAGACTTCGTAAGATATTTCCTTACAGAGCAGAACTCCGGATACTGCGCCCACTTTGCCGCAGCATCTACGATGTTATTCAGATATTACGGAATACCGGCAAGATACTGCGAAGGATATGTGATAACCCAGAGCGCGGTTACGGACAGAGCTGTAGCTACGGAGTATAAGACCGAGGATTTCTTTACCGGAACGAATTCCTTAGGTGAGCTTCCCGTTGTCTCCGTCGAGATCACCGACGGTGAAGCCCACGCCTGGACCGAGATCTTTATAGACGGTTTCGGATGGATCCCTGTAGATATGACACCTCCTTCAACCGACGAGGATGAGGCGACATATTCCGATTTCCTCTTCTCGCTCTCTTCGATATTCGGAGCGGATGCAAGCCCTGACGGAGGCAGTTCCTCGGATTATGACAATTCAAATGCCGTAAGCGACTTCTTTACATCCTTATCGCCTACCGGCTCACCCTTGGTATTTACGATCCTCGTGATACTCTTTATAGCAATGCTCTTCCCTGTACTAAAGGCCTTCTTTATCTATCTGATATCCCTTATACGGGTAAAGAGAGCCTATATAAAAGGCGAGTATGATATCGTTATCGAGGCCTCTTACAGAAAGATATTACGTAAACTAAAAAAGCACCTCCCCGACGAGAAACTGCGTATGCCCGAGGAAGTTGCATCTACATTATGTAAACTTATCGAAGCTCCCCACAATTCCTCTTTAAAAAAGGATCTATGTGAAGAAAGTTCTAAGATGATCCTTAATCTTATGGAAAAGACAGAGAAGATCATCTATTCTCCCTACAGACCGGATAAAAAAGAAACAGACGAGATACTTAAAGTATATCGTCTGCTTGGTAAGATACGTATTAAAAGGTCCGATCGATCAGTCTGAAAGCACTCCGCCTAAGAGATAAAGTATCTCATCCGAAACTTCTTTTTCGGTAATGGCTCCTGTCCTGCTTAAGATCTTCATTCCTTCAAGCATCACGGTCATATTAAGAGCCTCCGCTTTAGGATCTGCCACATAAAGATCACCTTCATCATTTCCCCTCTTAAGAAGTCCTTCGATGATACTGAGCTCATTTTTCACACTTGATTTGTGATCGCTCCTTTTTGATGTCATATAATCGGAAAAAAAATATTCATATGCAGCTATGCCCAAATTTCCTTCACCCTTAAAGATCTCGTTCTTCTGCTCCTGAAGGTAAAGTGCAAGAAGATCGGATGCATCGGCATGCTCTCTTACCGCAGTATAGAAATCGCTCTCCTCATTCTCTCCGGCCTTTTTTGCACGCTTTAAAACATCCGCAAAGATGTCCCTAGTATTATCGTAATAAAGATATAAACCGCCGCGGCTTATTTCGCATGCTTCGACGATATCCTTCATGGTAACGTCTTTAAAGCCTTTTTTCGCAAAGACTTCTGCTGCTTTTTTTAAGATTAGATCCTTTTTTTGGTCTGTCTTTACGCTCACTGTCCCATATCCTTTCGATCCCAGAATTCAATGATCTCTCTGGCCTTTTTCAAAACGGCTACAAATACACCGTTATCAACGCCTTCCTTCCAGAGATAAGCCTTTGTAAGCCCGCCGAAGATATACTTGGATAAGATGCACCTTAAAATGTCCATATGCATGATATCCGCCTTCTCGATCATCCTCTTTTCGTCATCGGAATTCTTAACGAAATTCCTTGTATAGAAATAGGGATAATTCGTTTCCATGAACATCGTCATGGAGCAGTCATTTACAAAGCTTAAAAGAGTCGGGTCGTAAACCGGGAAAGATATCGTATTCTTCATCTTATCCCCGTCCCTGTAATCCCTCGAAACATCGCTTCCGCGTTTATTCTCAAGATAAGGGACATACGTAATAAGATGCTTTACATCTTCCCTGAACATGTCCAGATATTCTTCTCTGCTGAGTGTACTGTCAAGCATACAAACCCTCTCTTATGACGTATGCGTCATATTTTATTCTATCATTTATCCTTTTTCTTTGCAAGGGGAGCGAAGACGGTTTTTCGGCCGACAAATCCGAATATCCTTGTACAGTAGATACCGGTAAAAGAACCCAGGGAATCGATGACCACATCCTTCTTTGACGGTCCTCTTCCGGCAACAAAAGATTGATGGAATTCGTCAAGACATGCGAAGCCCACACAGAAGGCACCGGTGAAAAATACAAGGGCAAAGCCCCTTAGTCCGTACACGTAAAGAGGAAGCGCGACACTTGCTCCAAGCAAAAGATACTCGGTAAAGTGTGCCATCTTCCTTATCAGATGATGATATTTCTCCGCATAGGCATCTATCTGAGCCTCGGACAGGTCCTTATCAAGTACCTTGTCTGCCACCTTAACGATCGCGTGGCTTACCTGATAGCTCAAACGTGAAGAATCCGCTCCATCCTGCCCGGAGAATCCGTAGATGATCAGCATCATACAGATCGCGGGGACGAAAGAAAGCGGCTTTAAAAGGGTGCGGAGGAAGGTTTTTACAAAAAGTTTTACATACTTCATAATTTCTTTTAATTGTTTAACTCGCGGGCACGGCGGTTTAGTTTTTGGTTTGACTCGCTTTGGCACGGCGGTTTAGTTTTCTGTTTGACTCGCTTTGGCACGGCGGTTTAGTTTTCTGTTTGACTCGCTTTGGCACGATTATTAGTTTCCTGCTACGTACTCGCGCTTACGCGCTGCGCCGTTCACCGCCTGAAACTAATAATTCGTGCCTGCTCGAGGTTAACATAAATCCTAATCTTTTTGAGCCGTGCCAGCTCGGGGTCAGCTCTTAGACCAAATCTAATACGCCGTGCTCGCTCAAAGTTAACATAAATCCATTATCTATTGAGCCGTATATGCTCAAGACAAGTAGTTCTTGCGCAATTATGGTTAACATAAAATTATATTCTTTTAAGAGGTGCTCACATATAGTTGACATAAAGTTATATGCCATTGAGTATTATATCTTTAAAACTAATAAACTGCAAACATTTCAAGTTAACATAAAATCGTTATTTTCAAGCGTCTTGCTTTTATTGTTAACATAAAGTTGCATACTCGTAAGCTGCACTCTTTTGGAAACACCATATATTTATCCAAAATCACTTACAATCTCATAGTTTACATAAAGATCTGCTCTTATAATCCGCTCGCACCATTAGTTTACATAAAATCAAAACTTATAACCCTGCTCGCTTCTATTGATATAACTATCAGCCCGAATTGGACCTTTAAAAAACAGTATATAGCCCGGGGTGATGTATATAACTTCACACGGACCTTTAGCGGTCTCGGTTCTTAGCGAAAACGAGCCTTTGGCGATGTTTGAGCTTAGAACCGCTAGGGGTCTACGTTCCACTCCGGTCGGCGCAAAACCAAGGTCCCCCGGACCTTGTGCGCCGCGCTAGAGCGGAAGCGTGTCC
>DMCJ01000183.1 GCA_003446735.1 Lachnospiraceae bacterium
ATAAAAGGCTGTCTTCTGTCGGTTACAAAGAAACAGATTTTTACAGATCACCACACCGAGGATCGCATCGATCTCGTTACATGCCTCCATCGTATCAGCGTGCTCGTGGTCGGTCCGTTTATATTCTATACCCAGAGAATCCAGCATATCGTATGTGCGAACTTCCCTGGGCAGGCGTCCTTCAACACTTTCGGGTCTTCCGTTTAATAATTCCATGACCTCTATCTTACCTCCGTTATCCCGCCATACTACTATCAGAGAATTATAGCACATACGTCAAACGCGGTAAATAAAGTTATTTTGCCCACTTCTTAAGTACATCAAACAGTTCATCAAATGAAGAAGCGGTATAGTTTATATCATATTCCCTGACCGCATTTTCAATATCCCCCTCAGGCATGAACCAGACCGAATCAATCTTAGCATTCTTTGCTCCGAGCATGTCGGATGAAAGCGAATCCCCTATCATGATACATCTCTCTTCAGGTTCCCTTATATGATCAAAACATATATCAAAAAATCCCGCATCGGGCTTGTTTATCCCAAAGTCTTCGCTTATAAAAATATCATCAATATATTTATCAAGTCCGGTAGATGCGATCCTTCCTTTTGCGTTTATCGTTGCTCCGTTCGAAGCAATATAGATCCTTGAAGCCGGGATCTTACTCTTAACTCTCTGCACAAATTCCAGCGCTCCGTCAAGCAGGACTCCGTTTATGGACATGGTGTATATAAAGTCCTCATTCATCTTTAGAGGATCGATCTTTGATATATCACCCCCACATACCTTAATAAGATCGGTAAAACGAAGTATAAAAAGTTCTTTTCGGGAAATCGCTTCTTTTTCAAGCTCCAGCCAAAGTGATTTATTACAGGCTTTAAACCTCGTATATATATCCTCAGAAAACTCAAGTCCGTTCCGTATTACAACGATCTTAAGCGCTTTTCTCTCTGAAGCGTGAAAATCGAGAAGAGTCTGATCAAGATCAAAAAGGAAATTGTTGTGAAAATCTGTCTGCATATCTTATTATTTACTTTTTAAAGAGGTTCGTCAATATCTGTTTCCCCTCCTGCTATTATCT
Organism: Lachnospiraceae bacterium; assembly: GCA_003446735.1. GTDB lineage: Bacteria > Bacillota > Clostridia > Lachnospirales > Lachnospiraceae > UBA2882. The sequence continues at coordinate 1,083 of DMCJ01000183.1, forward strand.
TATCGAATAATACTCTTCCGGAACTTCTACCTTTGTTACCCCCATATAATGACCGGGATCACCAAAAATATATGTGTCCTGATATACAAGGAAAATATTGTCAAATGCCTCCCCCGTTTCGGCATTTGTGAATTTTGCACCGTTCCACTCTGTTTCGGGAGTATAGATCTTATATGCTTCCCTTATCGCATTCAGATCGGTAAGCTCCGACTTTCCCATAATAACATTGCGTGCATGTTCTGCAAGTCCGGCCGAATTCGTGTAGCCGTAAGATGAAGTCCATGTCCCGAATCTTCCCTCGCCGCCGGCATCTACAACGGCTTTTTCAACCTCATCCGTTATCTTGGTAAAATCTCCGTTATCTTCAGTCAGATCCAGATCGAGCGCACCCGGATATCCCATGATCGGTGACGGAAGATCCGCTTCGATAAAGTATCCTCCATTTTCCAACAGACCCTTGATAAGTGGCTCTGTATGTGCGTCATTTGTGCAGAAGAATGCACTGTTTTTACCGTATTTTTTTACCCATTCAGGCACATGCTGAGTTACATATTCCTGTGCACCGGGCACACCAACCTCGGTAGTAGGATCCGGCGCTTCTTCCATTGCGAATGTCATTCCAAACATTCCCGTATAATTCTCGTCAAACTGTTCGGCTACAGTATTCGTCTCATTAACGAGAAATTCATGAATCCTTGCAGACGTGGTACCGCTTATCAGCATGTGATGAACACTGTCCCCTGCCACATGCAGAACGTTCTCCGCGGTATTTAAATGATTATTGATCATTGACGAAACCGTCAGTATCCTGTCCTCCATTACGGCATTTGAATTGGATACCGCAACATTGTACATAAGGCTTGAGGTATAGATCACCATGACAGTCATAAATATGAACAGAAATATCATGGGAATGATCATTCCCGTTTTTCTGCGACCTCTCTTCTTTATCCTTTTTCATTATTGACTGTCTTATTCATATAATATAAATGAAACCTATAATTATCCTAACAATTATTACGATACCAAAATCGGTCTTTTATTCAAAGATTAGTGGTATAAGCGGTTTACTCACATGCTCTAACGGCATGCATTATGCCCGCCGGCTCATGTTTTTCCAGATATTTATCCCTTGCTTTTTCTCCCTTTACGCATACACATTTATATATTCCGTCCAGCCTGTCCTTTGCATCCTTAAGGCTGTCCGGATCATCACTCCATATGAGCATAACGGGAAGTTCATCGGATCCGCTCGGTGAAAGCTGCTTTTCCTTTGGAATATATTGCTTTAATAGAAGTTCCAGTTTCTCGTATTTTACGGGTTTTGTGATATAATCGGTAAATCCCTTTGAAATATAGTTTTCCCTGGCGCCTATTATCGCATCGGCTGTAAGTGCGATTACCGGAGTATCTCCGATAATATCTTTTTCCTTCATGGCTTTTAAGGTTTCCTCGCCATTTAACTTAGGCATCATCTGATCTAAAAGGATACAGTCATATCTGTTTTTTTCCGCGTTTTCGATACATTTTTCTCCGGAATCCGCAAAATCGGTCTGTATCTTCGTATCCCTTAAAAGACCCTCCATGACCTCTAAGTTCATTTCGTTATCATCAACGACAAGTATCCTTGCCGAGGGCGCATACAGACCGACCGCATCTGCTTCAATATTACTTAAGTATTCGCTGACTGCATTACTGAAATTACCTATCTTTGCGGCTTTGACAACCTTTTGGGGGATCGAAACGGTAAATGTGCTTCCCTTACCGTATTCACTCTCGAATTCGATCCTTCCCTCCATCATTTCCAGAAGAAGCTGAGTGATGTGAAGCCCCAGGCCGGTTCCTTCTATACTCCGGTTTTTCTTTTCATCAAGCCTTTGAAAACTCTTAAAGAGTTTATCTTTATCCTCTTCTTTTATTCCTATCCCTGTATCGGCAACCTTAACGGTAAGGTCCGCGTAATTACCCATCATGCCCGGGATCGAATATACATCTACGTCGACCCTGCCATTATCTGTATATTTGATAGCATTATTTATGATATTTAAAAATATCTGCCTTATCCTTATCTCATCACCGAAAAGAACTGAGGGTATATCTTCCGAAACCTTGAAATTAAAATCAAGGCCCTTCTTTTTTGCCCTCGGCATTGTCATGTTCATGACATCATTAAGCACTGATGCCACATCATATTCCACGGCTATGATCTCAAAATTACCCGACTCAATCTTGGAAAGATCCAGGATATCATTTATTATTGATAAAAGCGTATTGCCGGCACTTTTTATCTCAAGCGCATAATTCCTTATCCTGCTTTCCTTTGTATCACGGAGTATCATCTCATCGATCCCCATGATACCGTTTAAAGGAGTCCTTATTTCGTGGGACATATTTGCCAGAAAATCATCTTTTGCTTTACTTATATGAACAAGCTCGTTTGCTTCAAGCCTTATGTTTATAAGCTGCTTGATAGTATGAATGATGGAGCAGATCATAAATCCAAATAGTCCGAATGACATATAAAGGCCGGAAAAAACTCCGTTATGAGCAAACTGGAACATACCCATCTGAACGATCGCGGCTATGGCAAGGATTATAAACCCTACGGTAACAAAACGATAAGAGTAACCCTGTTTTTTTCTGATATCCATTATTATGGTTGAAAAAAGGAAGACGATCGATAATACTGCGCATAGGGCAGAATAAATAAAACTCTTTCCAAGTTCCATTTTTCCTAATATGAAAAGGATTCCGAAAAGGACGAAATTCAGGGTCTCAAAGACACCCGGAATGATCAGGATCCTGCTGTATCTCCCTTCCTGGAGCGAATTGACAAATATGATAAAGGGGAGTGGCATGACCATTACCATCAGATACGGTATATCACCCATGACTGCAAGATTGGAAGTATACAATTGTCTGAAAACCGAATTTGAAAGAACCCAGCAGGCCCCTAATATTATACCGATCGAAAGATGTTCCATCTCAAGGTATTTTTTATGGATGATCTGATATATCACTGAAGCAGTAAAACAGATAAGACCAAGTATCAGAACAGACATCCCGACAAATACTTCAAGTCCGTAGAGCTTAAGAAGATAAGTCAGTATCCCCAGCCTGGTTCCCATATAAACTTCATATATCATTCCGGAATTATATTCATAAAAAACACGAAGTGTCTTACCTGCATCCTCCGGAAAAAGGGATGCATATACATAACACTCCGTGGATCTGTCACCAAGCAGCTTGTAGTCAGTTGACTTTAATTCCTTCCGAAGCTTGCCGTCTATGTATATAGACATATCTTTGCCTCGAAAGCATAAAGCAGACATTTCCCGATCGATCTTATCCGGAAGGACCGTTTCTAAAACTACATCGTCCTTTACTCTTCCGGGAACAGCAAAAGGCTGTTTTGTCCCATCAGAATTGACCATTACCCAGTTATCACCGGGTAATTCTTCGCATAAATTACCGTTCATCGGAACGTCTCCGGGAAAGGCGATCTCTCCGATCACGATATATCCGAATACCAATATGAGAATGATCGAAAGTATTCTTTTAATATATATCAATGCCGATTCTCCGTATATCAGATATCATTCATTACAGTTTTTACAATTTCCGCTGCCTCGTCATACATAAAATCATCGATATATCCCGCAGCTTCATTAAGTTTTCCCGCCAAAGACGGTTCAAAGGGATAGCCGGAAAGTATCTTTATAAGTTCTCTTGACTTATCATCATCGAAATCATCCAAAGTTTTAAGTAAAGACGATGCAACTTCGCGGGCTCTGTCGGCAGATATTTTATCCGCCCGGTCCCCTGAGGATGACAATTCCGCAAGTTTGTCGGCAAGTTCCTTATATGATGCAAGTACCTGAACTGTCTTTTCCTTAATAACTGACAGATCATTATTTCTTGCAGCCATCTCCAGTTTTTCAAAATCTCCTGCAAGCTCAGTGGCTCCTATCATCCTGGAATTGCTCTTTAGGGAATGGACGACTATCATATAATTTTCATAATCTTCGGCATCAAAGAATTCTTTTACTTTCGCACTGTTTTTTTCACGATTAGCCGAATAGCAGCCTGCTGCCTGCACCAGTTTTTCTATATTGCCGGTATATGCGATACCTGTTTTGATATCAAGTCCGGCTCCTTCCATGATATTTGTCTCTTTATCCATTTCTTCACCCCAAAACATCAATGATCTTTGCTACCAGTTCCGACTTCTTGGACGGTTTTATTACATAACCCTCCGGTCTTAACTCCTTTATGGTCTGCAAAACGGCACTCTTTTCGGTCATACCTGTAAGAAATATAACGGGAATTGTCGAATAAAAGTCCGTAGACCGAAGCTCCCTTAATACTTCCGGGCCATCCATACCCGGCATCAGGTAATCTAAAAGAATAAGATCCGGAATATTTTTGGTAAGTGCAATAAATGCCTGATCTCCGGATTTTACTAAAGTAACATCATAAAATTCGGATAGCAGATTTTTAATATGAAAGAGCTGTTCGGGATCATCATCGACTACGAGGATATGTTTTCTGTGATGTACCTCTTCGTCCTTTCGTTCATTAACAAATTCCCTGAATGCGGAAAGATTGTTTTCCCTGTCATTTTCCAGTTTCTCCTCGATCTCGGAAAGCTTCTCATATAAAGCAAAAAGTGAAACCGGCCTGGAAAGAAAAAGGACTCTGTCCAGATGGGTATATTTTATGAAAAACTTTTCATCTTCCTCGTTTGCGATCACGATTATCGTACAGTTTCCCTGATTAACCGCGGTCCGCACAACATCATAAACCGAAACGGACTCTACTGTCTCATCTCCCATACATATGATGATCACCTTCGGAAGTTCCGCAAGAGTGATATCATATAAAGCACTCTTTGAAGGATCACATTTCAATGTCATGTAACCCCTGTCATCTTCCAGATGCTCGGCTACGTCTTTCATGACCTTACGATTTTTGCCGGTAATAAGTATCTTAAGATTTCTCTGCATCATATCAACTCATTTCTATATTATTCCTGTTTATCCGACATCCAAAACTACGGACACAGATACAAAATTATTTTATCAAATATAAAAGCCCCGGGGTAAAACCCGTTGCCAAGCGGTCGATTCAATTGTCTAAACGGTTAATCGTTATCTTTTTCTTTATCCTGATCTTTCATCTTTTTTAATTCCTCGTTCATTTTTCTGATCTCTCTATTATACCTTAAATACATGATCAACCATATGAAGAAGTATCCAACGAGCATGCAGATCGTTATGATAACTACTGAAATATCTCCCATGTTCATCCATCCCTGCAGGCAGCCCATAGTAAAATATGATGTCGCAGTTATGAGGAAATGAGTGACGGTACATCTTAATATACTCCAGGACTCTATATCATAGACCTGTGTCGATCCCATACAGATCATTCCATTGATACCTCCGATGATCAGGAATCTTATAAAGGTTCCTATGGTTTCCTTTCCTCCTTTATTCTCTTCTGCTCTGATCTTCCTTCCGATCTCTCCAACAAATCTGCGGGCAACCCAGGTATCGGTTCCATCATCGAATGTAACCTTTATCGTCCCGGATATGCTAAGATCAAAGCGACTTACTTTTTTTAAGTTAATGACTTCGAAGCGACTGATCCTGGTAAAGACAGTATCATCCAGCTAGGATTCAAATTCCTTCAAGGTAAGCCTTGATCTGAAAAGTCCTTCGGATGTACAAACCATCAGCTTCCTTTTTTCGGTATAAACCCGGATTATATCCTTTGGATCCACAAAATGCAGTTTATCACCTTCGTAAAGAACAACCTTTTCATTCTCTCTGGAAACACATTGCTCTATAGCGGTGATTATCCTGTCTACCAATTCGGTTTTATTATCGGCTTTGATGATCACCTGTGGAATTTCACAGGATGGATCCTCCTCAAACCCTATATTTATACGTTCTTCCATTTTCCCCTATTTTACCAGATATTTCTTAAAGAAGGCAATCTCATCATCATTAGCCTCCCTGCCGATATCGGATCTGACATTTACATGAAAAACATGGCCCGTTTTTCTGTCACCGTAAATCTTCTTATCATTTTCAACGCCTTTTTCATCCAGAAATGCTGCCATGGGTTCTGCAAAAACCCTCATATAGTCGCCTTTCGCACTTAAGATATATGAAGGCGGAAAATCTTTTGTCAGATATTCAAGAACTTTTAACTTCTCTCCGTACTGCTTAAGGGGCTCCCCTCCGAAATAATCTTTAAAGCAGCCTCGTTTGCCGCCTTTTTTAGCGCTTTCATAAAGATCATACATTCCGCAGTTTAATCCGAGTGCTCTTATTGTAAGGTGAGGAAGGGACAGATCAAAAAGCTTTCTGTATTCTTCATTTGTATAGATCACGCCATATTGACAGGCTAACTGGGCTCCGGCGGAATCTCCGAGTAAGAAGACGTTTTCCGTATCAAACGGATAGATCTTTGAATTATCGTATACCCATTTTAATACATCGTCTATATCAAGGATCGGATCGGGAAAATGATAATAGGGCGCCAGTCTGTAATTGAAATTAACTACGGCAAAGCCCCTTTTTGCAAGGTCCGCGCAGTAGAACTGATAAACCTTTTTACTTCCGTATACATAGCCGCCGCCGTGAACGCTCACTATCACAGGGATCTTTTCATTGGGATTTACTTCTTTGGGATAACATACATCCAAAGAATGAAATCTGTTCTCTTCACCATAAGGAAGATCCCTTATATATTCGATCTCTTCCGGGATCGTAAGTCCGCTGTCTCGCTTTGCGTCAGCTTTTGTACTCATTTTTATAAGTCTTTTGGATGCTGATGTCATAAGGTCTCTCCTTATCTGTCGATCACAGTTCCTTTTCATAAAGGAGCATGTCCTGCTCATACATGTGACGCTCCCCGACTACGTTAAAACCTATCTTATCATATGATCTTATGGCTTTTATATTATATTTATTTACCAGAAAGTGAACACTCTTAAAGCCTCTTCTCTTAAGCTCGTCCATAGCGAACCTGAGCATGGTGCTTCCTATTCCCTTACTCTGAAGCCCGGGCAAAACGCATACCCTTGCAAGCTCTCCTCCGGGTGAAAGGTCTTTATCCCACTCTTTAAGCTTTTCCACCTCTTCATCCTCTTCAAGAGAGATCGCTGCTATGATCTTTCCGTTTTCTTTCATTACATAAAGAGCATCTCTTGAAAGATCGAAATCAAAGGTCTCGCTTCCGGGATAATCCTGTGTCCACGGACAAAACTCCCTGCCCTTTTGCATTTCATAAAGGGCAAGGATCTCGTCTCTGTCATCTTTGGTCGCTAAAAAAATATTATCCATTATCTCTCAGGGCAAAGCCCGCTTTTACATGCTCGCACGATAGATCGCAAGCATATCTTCTTCTTTAAGCAATCTGGCAGATCCCATTTCTCCGCCAACACCGATCGCACATTTCTTTGCCATGGTAACAAGCTCTTCTTCGGTAGGCTCTACACCGAGTTCACGAAGATTGGTCGGCATATTTATACTTCTGTAGAAATCTTCCGTTGCCTCTATACCGCGAAGTGCGATCTCTTCATCACTTCCGGTATCTTCGACTTCCATTACATTAAGGGCATACTTCTTGAATCTGGGAAGGCAGTTCTTATAGACATATCTTGCCCAGCTTCCCCATATAGCCGCAAGTCCCGCTCCATGAGCTACATCGTATAGTCCTCCGAGCTCGTGCTCCAATTTGTGGGTCATCCAGTCACCGCCGTCATTTCCGCATCCGGTAAGTCCGTTATGAGAAAGACTTCCTGCCCACATTACTTCCGCACGCGCATCATAATCCTTGGGATCTTTTACCAGGATAAGAGCATTCTTCTTTACCGTACGTAAAAGACCTTCGGCGATCGCATCAGTGATCTCCATATTCCCGCCATTGGTGAAATATCTCTCCATAGTGTGCATCATGATATCGGTGCATCCGCAGGCTGTCTGATAATCGGGAAGGGTCATCGTAAGCTCGGGATTTAATATAGCAAATTTAGGACGGCAGAAATCACTGCTGTATCCGCGCTTAACCAGTCCCTCTTCTTTTGTTATAACGGAAGAATCGCTCATTTCGCTTCCGGTTGCCGCTATGGTAAGGATAACTCCCAAAGGAAGACATCCCTCGGCTTTTTTCTTATAATCATAAAGATCCCAGACATCCCCTTCATTGGCAACGCCGTAACCTATAGCTTTCGCCGAGTCTATCGCACTTCCTCCGCCAACGGCTAGCAGAAAATCAACATTTTCCTTCTTGCATAGTTCAATTCCTTCATAAACAAGGCCGAGATGAGGATTGGGTACTGCTCCTCCCAGAGAAACATAGCTTATACCGGCCGCATCAAGCTGATCCGTTACCTTCTTAAGAAGTCCGGAGCGAACAACGCTTCCCCCTCCGTAATGGATAAGAACCTTGCTTCCTCCGAATTCTTTGACAAGCTCCGCAGTCCTGTCTTCCGTATTATTACCGAAGATCACTTTCGTCGGAGTGAAATACTTAAAATCGAACATAAACATTCTCCTTTCCCAATACAATAATTCAGATTACCATACCAATACGAAAATGATATCACAAATAAATCCTTATGCAAAGATTTTTCATTTTTCCTTATCTTATGTTATAATATGTTTCGCTATGTTGTTTTCCAAAGATAAGGATATTCAGAAAAAAGTATGGGTAGTAGCTCTTCCCATCATATTGCAGAATATAATCGATGCTGCCGTAAACAGCGCCGATGTTCTGATGCTCAATTATGTGGGACAGGATGCGATAAGTGCGGTTTCATTGGCAAACAGTCTTATCGGTATCATGTTCATGTTCCTTTACGGCATCGGAACAGGTATCGCCATGCTTGCAGCTCAGTATTACGGAAAAGGTGATCTTAAGACCATTGAAAAGATCGAAGGTATCGGTTTAAGGTTTGCGCTTATCATTGCCATGATCGGAGCGATCGGATGCTTTTCCGCTCCCCGTCTTTTGATGAAGATATATACAAATGACGAAACCCTGATCGATCTGGGTGCAAAATATTTTATTTATATAGCCCCGGGTCTTTTCTTCTGGGCAGTCAGTGCGATCTATATGTCGATCTTAAGATGTATAGAAAAAGTCAAGATAAGCACTATCCTTGAGGCAGTTGCTCTTGTTTCAAATGTTTTACTGAATGCCGTTTTCATATTCGGCCTCTTCGGTGCTCCGAAGCTCGGAGTTGTCGGTGTCGGACTTGCGACAACGATCAGCCGTTTTATCCAGCTTTTAGGCTGTATCCTGGTTTCTCTTTCAAAACCCGGAGTTACGCTTACATTTAAGACCATATTTCAAAAGCATAAAGCTCTTGAGAATGATTTTATTCATATGGCTATGCCCGCGATCGGTAATGACCTGATCTGGTCACTTGCCTTTTCAATGTATTCGGTCATCTTAGGTCATCTCGGAAACGACGCCGTTGCTGCCAATTCCATCGTTCTTGTCGTCCGCAATCTCGGGTGCGTTATGTGTTTCGGTATTGGTTCCGCTTCGGGGATAATCGTAGGTCAGATTCTCGGCGAAGGATCTGTGGAAAAAGGTATAAAAGCAGGACATATATGTTTAAGGCTTGCCGTTATAACAGGTATACTCGGAGGTCTTATCGTTTTGGCCATAACTCCAATAGCTTTAAAAGTAACAGCCCTTTCACCTACAGCACATGATTACCTTAAATTCATGCTGCTCATAAATACTTATTATATCTCGGGAACTTCTATAAATACCTGTCTGATCGCGGGAGTATTCCGCGCAGGAGGAGATTCCAAATTCGGATTTAAATGTGATCTTATAGATATGTGGGTTTATGCCGTGCCTCTCGGCTTAATCTCGGCATTTGTATTTAAATGGCCCGTAAAAGTCGTTTATTTCCTTTTATGTACGGATGAATTCGTAAAATGGCCCTGGGTATTCAAACACTTCTACAGTCATAAATGGGCAAAGAACATCACAAGAGATGATATAGATTGATATATCGATCTTAAGATATCTCAGATCAGCGGTTTCTTCGAAGCTTTTCCCGCCGGTCTGGGATATTTTTTGGGAGTGTTTTCAATTTTCTTAATAAGGATAAGGCTTCTTTCTATATCTGTCTGAGGAAGCTTAAAATCCTTTATCCCGGAGATCTCTCCTCCAAGGATATTTACCGCATTTTCGGCTTCTTTGATCTCTTCCTTACTATCTCCGGATTTATACGGAATAAAAAGTCCTCCCTGTCTTACAAAGGGAAGGCAGTATTCCGATAAGAGATTAAGTCTTGCGACGGCGCGGCTTACTGTTATATCAAAATTTTCCCTGTAATCGGGATCTCTTGCAAGATCTTCGGCTCTTGAGTGGATAGCAACGGCATTATCTATTCCGAGAGTTGAAATGACTTCATTTAAAAAATCCACCCGTTTATTAAGAGAATCAACTAAAGTTACTCTTATATTCTTAAATGCTACAGCTATGACAAGACCAGGAAAACCGGCACCTGTCCCTATATCCGCAAGGCTTATCTCATCGGTAAAAATATCCTTTCCGATAAGATCCGATATCTCGTTTCTTATATTTTTTATAGCAAGTGAATCCTCAAAATGCTTGGTATAAACTTCATCTTCTTCCGTTATGGCGGTCAGATTTATCTTTTCGTTCCATTCTAAAAGAAGTTCATAATATTTTCCAAGTCCGGATAATACCTTCTCATCATCGATAAAACTAAGCTTTTTCATCTTTCCTGCTCTCCATATAAACCAGAAGTACGGAAATATCCGCAGGGGAAACACCTGAGATCCTTGAAGCCTGACCTACGGACACCGGCCTTTGATCTTTTAATTTCGCGCGGGCCTCAAGTCTTAAACTTCCGATATCATCATAATCTATATCCGCAGGGATTTTTTTGTTCTCTATCTTTTTGAAGTCTTCAACCTGCTTGATCTGACGCTTTATATAACCGTCATATTTGATATTTATATTTACCTGCTCGATGACATCATCGGGCAAAGGCTTTCTTTTTACATCGATCTCAGCGATATCTTCATAGGAAAGTTCCGGTCTGCATAAGAGTTCCGCTAGTGATACGGCAGTCTTAAGAGGCGTACTTCCGGCTTTTTCAAGGACTTCCTGAGTGTGCTTATCGGCGCCTATCATGGTATTTGTAAGGCGCTCAACTTCCTTTTCTATCATTTCCTTTTTCATCAAAAGTGCCTGATACTGTTCTTCGGAGATAAGTCCTGCTTTATAACCTTTTTCTCTGAGCCTTAAGTCCGCATTATCCTGACGGAGCAAAAGCCTGTATTCCGAACGGGATGTCATCATTCGGTAAGGTTCAAAATTCTCTTTGGTAACAAGATCATCTATAAGGACACCTATATATCCTTCACTTCGATCTATGACCATCATTTCCTTTCCGCCTAAGAATAAAGATGCGTTTATGCCCGCAACTATTCCCTGAGCCGCAGCTTCCTCATATCCGCTCGATCCGTTAAACTGACCTGCCGCAAAGAGTCCCGGATAATCCTTAAAAGCCAGGGTCGCATATAACTGGTTGGGATTAATGCAATCATATTCTATCGCATAAGCATTCTTTACGATCCTGCAGTTTTCAAGACCGGGAACCGTACGATAAAGAGCAAGCTGTACATCCTCGGGAAGAGAAGATGACATTCCTCCGATATACATCTCATTTGTAAAAAGACCTTCGGGTTCTATAAAGACCTGATGTCTTTCTTTATCGGCAAATTTTACCACCTTATCCTCAATGGAAGGACAATACCTCGGACCTGTTCCTTCAATGACTCCGGCATAGATCGGAGATCTGTCCAGATTTGCCCTTATTATCTCATGAGTTTTTTCGTTGGTATAAGTAAGATAACAGGGAACCTGTTCTTTCTGGACCGACTTGGGATCGGTCGAAAATGAGAAAGGAACGATCTTCTCATCTCCGTATTGAGGTTCCATTTTGGAATAATCCAAAGTCCTTCCGTCCATTCGGGCGGGAGTTCCGGTTTTAAATCTTCTGAATTCTATTCCGACTTTTTTTAGGGAATCGGTAAGATGTGTAGCTGCCTGAAGACCGTTCGGTCCCGTATATGTAATGGCTTCTCCGCAAAGACATCTGGCATTTAAATATGTTCCCGTGCAAAGTATAACCGCTTTACAGTTATAAACTCCGCCGGTATATATCTTTACGCCTCTGACCGTTTTATTATCTTCCTCAAATAAAACTTCGCATACTTCACCCTGTTTTACGGTAAGATGCTCCTGCTCTTCCAAAGTATGACGCATGATCCGCGTATATTCGGCTTTATCGGCCTGAGCTCTTAATGAATGTACTGCCGGTCCTTTTGATTTATTTAACATTTTGGACTGGATGAAAGCCCGGTCTATAACTTTACCCATTTCACCGCCGAGAGCATCAAGTTCTCTGACAAGATGTCCCTTTGATGATCCGCCGACACTGGGATTACAGGGCATAAGAGCGATCGAATCAACACTGACGGTAAATATCACCGTTTCAAAACCGAGTCTTGCGCATGCCAAAGCCGCCTCACATCCCGCATGTCCGGCTCCGATCACACATACATCAACTGTATCTATCAAATATTCTTTCTTTTCGCTGTTCATATCACTGCTTCTTACTTTCCCATACAAAACCGGCTGAACACTTCATTTATTACATCTTCGCCCGTTTCTTCACCTATAACTTTACCAAGTGCCGTATATGCATCCGTCAGATCTATCGAAAGGAAGTCTTCGGCCATATCGTTTTCAATTCCCTTTTCCGTAAGAGACAGAGAATTATCGGCATCTTTAAGTGCTTCCCACTGACGGGCATTTGTTATCGTTATCTCGTTGTTTTCAAGGATGTCTCCTTTAAAGAAGAGCTCTTTTATTCCATCCGAAACATCTTTTATTCCCTGTCCGGTAAGCATTGATGTTTCAACTATCCTGTATTTTTCTTCTTCAGATCCCGACAGGCCGAAATAACTTTCAATCTTATCTTTATCGGTCTTTACCGTAAGATCGGTCTTATTTAAAAGGATCATAACAGGTTTGTTTCTTACTATATCAAATATCTCTTTGTCTTCTTTTGAAAGTTCTTCGGATGAATCTACCACAAAAAGTATCAGATCGGAATCCATCGCTTCTTTCTTGGCTTTTTCAACACCGATGCTTTCTATTTCGTTATCCGTATTTCTGATCCCGGCGGTATCCAAAAGATGGATCATTATACCGTCAAGCATTACAGTCTGTTCCAATATATCTCTTGTAGTTCCGGCGATATTGGTGACTATGGCCCGGTCAGATCCGGATAAACTGTTTAAAAGTGATGATTTTCCGGCATTCGGTTTTCCGAGTATCGCTGTTTTTATACCTTCTTTTATGACTTTTCCGTTATCATAGGAAGATATGAGTCCGGAAAGTTCTTTTCTTATTTCCTTTAATCTTCCGGATAATCTTTCTTTAAATCCGTCAAGCGATATATGCTCCGGATCGTCTATAGCGGCTTCGATATAAGAAAGATCTTCAAGGATCGATGCCCTTAAAGTAAGGATCTTTTCATATATGCTTCCCGAAAGCTGGTTTTCCGAATTTTTAAGAGCAAGATTGTTTTCGGAATTAATGATATCCATTACCGCTTCGGCCCGGCTAAGATCGATCCTTCCGTTTAAAAAGGCTCTCTTTGTAAATTCTCCCGGCTCGGCTGCTCTTACTCCGGATCCTATAAGTATCCTGAGTATCTTTTTAAGAACGAACAAACCTCCATGACAATTTATCTCGCATACATCTTCTGCCGTATAACTGTGTGGAGCTTTAAATATGCTTACTAAAACCTCATCTGCGATCTCATTTTCACTCCCGCTTTCCTTTATGAACCCGTAATGGATCGTATTTGCAGGCTGATCTTTCAGATATTTGGATTTATTTCCGTTTCTTTTATCGGTATAAAGTTTGTCGACTGTTTCTATCGCATCAGGTCCGCTTACTCTTATTATTCCAATTCCCGAATAACCCGGAGCCGTTGCGATGGCTGCTATGGTTTCTTTCATTATCCTGATTAATCAAATGTGACAGGAAAAATTTCCTGCCACATATCTGCTACTTATCAGTTTTTCTTAAGTGTTACAACAACCTTACGATAAGGCTCTTCACCTTCACTGTGTGTAGTAACATATCTGTCATTCTGTAATGCAGAATGTATTATCCTTCTTTCATAAGGATTCATGGGCTCTAAGGAAACAGGACGTCTTGTTCTCTTAACCTTATAAGAAATGTTCTTTGCGAGATTTTCAAGAGTCTGTTTACGACGGTCTCTGTAGTTCTCGGTATCAACCTTAACTCTTATATATTCGCCTTCGCCTTTATTTACAACAAGTGAAGTAAGGTACTGAACAGAATCAAGTGTTGCTCCTCTTTTTCCGATAAGAACTCCCATATCGTCGCCGGAAAGATCTATATCAAGTGCATTATTGATCTCATCGTATTTTGTATCTATAGTTACCGTAAGATTCATAGCCCTAAATACTTCGGCAAGGAAATTCTTTGCTTTTAATTCTACATCTCCTTCGGCGATCTTTGCTGCTTCTTCTTCTTTGATCCTGGCTTTGATCACTGCAGGCTTGGAGTTTAATCCCAAAAATCCCGAACTTCCTTCATTTATAACTTCATAATCAAGCTTATCGCTTGTGATTGAAAGTGCCTGACATGCTTCGGTAATAGCATCATCTACCGTTTTCGCGGAATATTCTGTATATTCCATTTCTATTCCTCCTATTTTACTTCCTTATAGTCATTGTATTCTTTTACCATATTAACTTTAGAAGCCAGAGTTCCTTTTTCGGCTCCCTCATTTTTGCGCTTTGCTTCTTCGATAAGAGCATCCTTTTCTTCCTGACTCATTCCGTTATCTATGGAAACGGAAGATCTTGCTCTTAATCCCGCATTCTTTACAAGTGTTGAATGACTTACTTCTTTTTTAACCTTCTTTGCGGCCTTTTCCTTATTTTTTTCAATAAGTGCATCAAAATCGATCTTATCAATATGACGATTTATAAAGATCTGCTGAACACATCTTACAAGTGAACCGGAAACCCAGTAGATTCCCATACCGGCGGGAAGTGAGAAACAAAATACCGCTGACATAAGAGGCATTGTATAATTCATCATCTTCATGGATTGAGCCATTGAATCTGCTGTTTCATTACCCGTAGATCCGTTATTGTTTGACTGAGGCATGAGCTTAACACTCAAAAACTGAAATGCAGCTGCCAATATCGGAATCATTAATGCTCCTATAACAAGTCCGAACTGACCTGATGAAAAAGATTCCTTTATTATATAGCTCGGTGAATTTCCAATATTAAGTCCGAGAAAATTATTATATCTTGTAAGCGTTTCGTA
>DMCJ01000205.1 GCA_003446735.1 Lachnospiraceae bacterium
GGATTCTTCCTTGGCATCAGCCTTGCGTCAGCGGAAGCAAACCGGATCGGCCTTAAGAAAGACTGCTGGTGGGATGCCGCGGTATGGCTCATCTTATTTACCATAACAGGTGCGAGAATCTATTATGTGATCTTTTCCTGGGATATGTATAAGAATGATCTTCTCGGGATCTTTAACTTAAGAAACGGAGGACTTGCGATCTACGGCGGTGTCATAGCGGGATTCCTGACTATATTTATCTATACGAGGATTACAAAGATAAACTATGCGGCAATGGCGGATGCAGGTATATTGGGACTTCTTCTGGGACAGATCATGGGAAGATGGGGTAACTTCTTTAACAGGGAGGTTTTCGGCCGTTATACCGATAATATCTTTGCAATGCGGCTGCCCATAGATGCCGTAAGGGCTTCGGATATCACGCCTGATCTTGCTGCCCATATTCAGGAGGGCACAAACTATATTCAGGTTCATCCGACTTTCTTTTATGAGAGCGCGCTTAATCTTTTACTCCTTATCTTACTGCTCCTTTACAGAAAGCATAAGAAATTTGACGGAGAGCTGGCACTTTGTTATTTTCTCGGATACGGAGTGATAAGATTCGTGATGGAGGGTGTCAGGACCGACCGTCTTATGCTTTTTAATACAAATATAGCGGTTTCGCAGGCGCTTTCTGCCGTTATGGTAGTATTTGCGCTTATCATGCTCATCATAATGCGCATCCGTGCGCATATGGGAAAGGCAACTCTTACCGTAAATACGGAGGGCGGGGTTAACGGCGGTTCTGCAGATAAGACCGGGAGGAATCTTTTGGAAGAGCCCGATATATCAGGAACAGACGTAAAAGCAGCGGGAGAAAAAAAGAATGATGATCTGAAAATCATTGAGATCACCGAATAAGTATAAATACCAAAAATACAGGCAAAAAAGGCTGTCCGGATCCGGACAGCCTTATCTTTTTCGGGGAAAGTATAATTACCGTATGCCAGTGAATATCAAAAAAGTGTAAAAATGGGGTTGCAAAATGCATAAAAGTGGTTTATATTAGTGACTAGGTGGTAGAAAGTGGTGAAAGGTGGTGATCAGAGATGTTCATGGGCGAGTACAATCACACGATCGATCCCAAGGGCAGACTGATCATTCCCGCTAAGTTCAGAGACGCCCTTAAGGAGAATTTTGTTGTCACAAAGGGTTTCGAGCATTGTATCGCGATCTATAACGAAGAAGAGTTCAATGAGCTTATAAGCACTTACTCCAAAAATGTCTCGATGAAGAGCGATGCCCGTGCATATCAGAGATTTTTCATAGGACCGGCAGTCCAGCCCGAATTTGACAAGCAGGGCAGGATCCTTATTCCCGCGGCCCTAAGGGAATACGGCGGTATCGGAAAGGACGTTGTCCTTGCCGGCGTCGGAGACAGGATAGAGATCTGGGATAAGGAACGCTGGAGTGAAGTTAATTCCATAGAAAATATAGAGGAGATCGCCGAAGGGCTTTCGGAGAAAGTCTTTATGGCATGATGAGGGATGGATCGATTAAGACAAGCGATTTTTCTCATGTTCCTGTCCTTTTTTACGAAGCGATAGAAGGACTTAACATCAAAAAAGACGGCATCTATGTCGACGGCACGATGGGCGGCGGCGGACATTCCGCCGGTATAGCCGGAAAGCTTTCGGACAAAGGTCATCTTTATTGCTTTGACCAGGATGAAGATGCCATAAAAGCCGGAGGAGAGAGGCTTAAGGAGTATAAAGACAAAGTCACGATCTTCCATGATAATTACGTCAGATCAGTAATGACCCTCAGGGACCACGGAATCCAAACTGCCGATGGGATCCTGCTGGACCTGGGGGTCTCCTCCTATCAGCTTGATACGGCTGAGCGGGGATTTTCATACAGCGAAGACGCCCCTTTAGACATGAGGATGGATAAAAGGGGACTAAAAACGGCAGAGACGATCGTTAATTCCTATGAAGAAAAGGACTTAATAAGGATCCTTCGGGATTACGGAGAAGAGAGATTCGCGGTAAATATCGCAAAGGGGATCGTAAGAGCAAGAGAAGGCGGCCCGATAAAGACCACATTCGAGCTTAATGACATAATAGATAAAGCGATCCCGAAAAAGTTTAAAGCAGCCGGGGGACATCCCTCGAAGCGCACATTTCAGGCGATAAGGATAGAACTTAACAACGAGCTTAACGTTCTTGAGGAAAGTCTGCCTGAGATGATAGATTTTTTATCCGATAAGGGAAGGCTGTGCATAATCACATTCCATTCCCTGGAAGACCGGATAGTTAAAAATGCATTCAGGAAAGCAGAGAACCCCTGTATTTGTCCGCCGGAATTCCCGGTGTGTACCTGCGGCAGGGTGTCTCTGGGCAGAGTTGTTACAAGAAGGGCAGTGATCCCTTCGGAAAAAGAAATTGGGGAAAACCGCAGGTCAAAGAGCGCAAAGCTCAGAATTTTTGAGAGGGAGAGGACAGATGAGAGCGGCTAGAAGCGCAAGGAGAGGCTATCATTATCACAGGGGAGCGTACGGCGATTTTTACATCGACGGTTCCACCGCTACAAGGATCGACGTTCGTGAAGAGATCAATAAGCCCCTTAAAAGAAGAGAAAGCCACGCCGTAAGGCGTAACAGGGAAAAAGCTCTCCACATGAACTTCGGTTATGTGGCTATGATGGCTATCGCTCTCATTGTCTCCTCTGTCATCCTCTTTGGTTACATCCGTCTCCAGGCCGAGAACAAGGCGCTTACAGAGACCATCGCAGCCAAGGAGAGCAGGCTTAATTCGTTAAGGCTTGAAAATGACGAAGAGTATTCCAGGATATTATCATCCGTTGACCTAGAACATGTAAAAGAAGTGGCTACAGGCGAGCTTAACATGAAATACGCAGAAGAAGGCCAGATAGTCGAAGTTCAGACAAGAGGAGACGACTACGTAAGACAATACGCCAAGATGCCGTAAGGGGATAAAGTGAGTTCTAAAAAGTTTACGATAGAAATGAGAAAGAAGCTGGCAGTACTGTTTGTGGCGGTATTGCTGGCTTTTGTCGCGCTTTCCGTGCGCCTTATAATGATAAATAAGGAAAACGGAGACAACTATAAAAAGCAGATATTATCCCAGCAGAACTATGTTTCCACGGTGCTTCCCTTTAAGAGAGGAGACATACTTGACTCCCAGGGAAGTAAGCTTGCCTACAGTGAAAAAGTCTATAATCTCGTCGTTGATTCCAATCTCATAAATGCAACCGAAGGGGCATTAGAGCCCACGGTGGCGGCGCTTCATGAGTGCTTCGGGCTTGACGAGATCGAGATGAGAAACTATATCACATCTCACAAGGATTCCAGATATTACAAGCCCTTAAAGAGGCTGTCATACGAAAAGATAGAGCCTTTTGTAAAAAAGCAGAATGACCCCACATTAAATCAGGGCATAGCCGGGATATGGTTTGAAGAAGAATACAGGAGGGTCTATCCTTACGGCCCGCTTGCATCCGATGTCATCGGATTTACCACGGATGATAATATCGGAACCTTCGGCCTTGAGGGATATTACAATGAGACCTTAAACGGTCTTAACGGCCGCGAATACGGATATCTTACGGATAACGAAGATCTTGAGAGAAGTACGATAGGCGCAAAAGACGGTCAGACGATAGTTACGACGATAGATGCCAATATCCAGGCTGTCGTTGAAAAATACATGACAAAATGGAACCGCGAGCATGAAGGTCAGTATGCCTTCAGGACCGGGGAATTGGGGAGCAAGAATACCGGCGTTATCGTGATGGATCCCAATAACGGCGAGATCCTTGCGATGGCAAGCTACCCGAGGTTCGATCTTTCCGATCCGAGATCGCTTTCGGAGAACGGACTTTACACATCCGAAGAGATCGCGGCTATGGACGAAGAGACCTATTATAAGAACTTAAACAATATCTGGAGAAATTTCTGTATCTCGGATACATATGAGCCCGGATCAACGGCCAAGAGTCTTACCATAGCGGCCGCTCTGGATTCCGGAGCCATAAACGGAAACGAGGTTTATTACTGCGACGGCTCACTTGAAGTCGGAGGTCATAATATCCACTGTCACAACAGACTCGGACACGGGCAGGTGAGCGTCCCCTATGCATTGGAGCAGAGCTGTAACGTGGCCCTTATGCATATAGGACAGGCTATGGGAAAAGAGACCATGGCAAAATACCTTGAGAATTATAATATGGGCCTTAAGACAAATATAGACTTGTCAGGAGAGGCCAGAACGGATACACTTGTATACAATGCTGCTGATATGGTAAGTTCCGACCTTGCGATCTCGACCTTCGGTCAGGGTTATAACTGTACCATGATCCAGATGGCAAGCGCTTTTTCTTCCGTTATTAACGGCGGGTATTATTATCAGCCGCACGTGGTTAAGGAAGTAAGAAACAGCGACGGGACCGTGGCAAGAAAGGTAGAGCCGAGGGTATTAAAGCAGACGATATCCGAGACCACGTCCGATAGGATGAGAGAGTATCTTAACGGAGTTACCGTAAGCGGTACCGGTAAGACGGCTGTTCCCGCCGGATATAAGATAGGCGGAAAGACGGGTACTGCCGAGATGTACCCCAGAGGTACCGGAAATTACGTTGTTTCCTTTATAGGATATGCGCCCGCAGACGATCCGCAGGTAGTCGTATACGTGGTCATAGACAGGCCGAACACCGATTCCCAGCCGCACTCGACCTTTGCACAGGAGATAACAAGAAACATATTTAACGAGATATTGCCTTACCTTCAGATATTCAGGACCGAAGAGCTGACCGATGAGGAAAGAGCGGAGCTCATGGAGCTTGGCATAATCCCTCAGCCCATGATCGAAAACGCTTCGGACGGAAGCGAGCTCGAAACGGTAGAGACCAGCGTCGGAGAAGGTGAGGGAGTAAATCCCGCGGTAAATGTAACAACGGATCCCGCGACCGGAAATGTCATAGATCCAAAGACCGGTATAGCCTTAGATCCTACAACCTATGAGCCTGTTGACCCCACTGTTTCAGACCTTGATAATATAGGAGCGCTTATAGACGAGGAGTCAAATATTTCCATAGAATAGAGGAGATGCATTATGCATGAAGCAGTGCTTGATATGTTCAATTCCCTCGTGGCAGCCTTTATCATAGTTGTCATCACAGGGCCGAAACTGATCCCTTTCTTAAGGAAACTTAAGATCGGACAGACCGAGAGAGAAGACGGACCCGAGTCTCATTTAAAGAAAAAAGGAACGCCTACGATGGGCGGTATCATGATCATTCTGGGAATGAGCATAGCAACGATCATCTTTCATAAGCGCGCACCCCAGTGCACACCTATACTCATGCTTACGATAGGTTTCGGACTCATCGGATTTTTAGATGACTTCCTAAAGGTAGTCATGAAGCGATCCCAGGGGCTCTTACCCTGGCAGAAGATGGGGCTGCAGCTCCTTGTTACCGGAGGCTTTGCGTTCTATCTTTATAATTTTACCGAATTTGACATGAGGATGAGGATCCCCTTTGTTCCGGACAAGATGCTTGATATAGGCGTCTTCCATATACCGGTGCTGTTTTTTCTTGTGATAGGCGTTGTAAATGCCACGAACTTAACGGACGGACTTGACGGACTCTTATCCGGAGTAACGCTTTTTGTCACCATCTTTTTTATGGTGGCTGCGGTTATTTTGGCTGTGGATATAACCCCGATAATAGGAGCCATGGCCGGCGCGATCTTAGGCTTTCTTATGTTTAATTCAAAGCCCGCGTCCGTATTTATGGGAGATACGGGATCGCTTGCCATAGGCGGATTTGTAATAGGCTGTGCTTACATGATGCAGCTTGAGCTCTTCCTTGTGATCGTCGGATTTATATATGTGGCTGAGACCTTAAGTGTTATGATTCAGGTTTCCTACTTTAAGATCACCAAGGGAAAAAGGATATTTAAGATGACTCCCATACACCACCATTTTGAGCTCTCGGGATACGAAGAGACAAAGGTAACATGGGCATTTATCATAGTCACCGCAGTTTTATGTGCGGTAGGCATAATAGCATTATTTGAGACCATATAGAGGTAAAGATGGCTTTAAGACTGGTATCTGACAACAGCAGGAAAAAAGGCAGAAGAGTAAGCGGTGATTATTTTGATTACACCCTTCTTTTTGTTGTCATCTTCCTTATCATATTCGGGCTTGTCATGATCTATTCCACAAGTGCATATCAGTCTGCGGCAGCAAATGAAGGAGATTCCACGGGCTTTTTAAAGAAGCAGCTCCTTGCGACGATCATCGGTATCCCCGTCATGATGATAACGATCTTCGTCGATTATCACTGGTGGGAGAAGTTCTCGTTCATAGGTATAGGTATCTCGTTCGTCCTTGTATTTTTAGTGCTGACACCCATGGGTCTTGAGATAAACAACGCCCGCCGCTGGATAAAGGTAGGACCCTTGTCCTTACAGCCCGCGGAGGTCGTAAAGATAGCGATCATCCTCTGGTGTTCGGTGCTGATCACCCACTTTATGGAGCTTCACAAAAAGGAAAACATAGGCAGATGGAAGTCGATGGCCTACATCTTATCCGTGCCTTTCGTATTTGCGGTTTTATTATGGCAGGTAACAAGTAACCTAAGCTCGGCCATAATCGTGGGAGGCATAGCAGCTCTGATGCTCTATGTGGCAGATCCGGATTATAAGAAATATTTCTTCATAACGATAATAGTAGCAGTCATCGCAGCGCTCATCATCGCCTATGCCGTAAAGGTGACCGGAGATGACGGAGGAGCCAGCTTCAGATTAAAGAGGATAAGCGTGTGGCTCGATCCCGAATCGGATGCGTCGGATAAAGGATTCCAGACTCTGCAGGCGCTTTATGCGATAGGCTCGGGCGGCATATTCGGTAAAGGTCTCGGAGGCTCATTACAGAAGTTGGGTACTCTTCCCGAGGCACAGAACGATATGATATTCTCGATCATATGCGAAGAGCTCGGACTTTTCGGCGCTCTTGCGATCATACTTTTGTTCATACTTCTCATATGGAGATGTTTTATAATTGCCAATAACGCAAGGGACTTATTCGGCGCGATGCTCGTCGTCGGAGTCATGGCCCATTTTGCGATCCAGGTAGTCCTTAATATCGCCGTTGTAACAAATTCGGTTCCAAACACCGGTATTTCCCTTCCGTTCATAAGTTACGGGGGATCATCGGAGCTGTTCTTAATGGCGGAGATAGGACTTGTCTTAAATGTGTCGAGGCAGATAGGCCTCCAGAATAACGAGGATAATACTGAAAGGGTTGAAAGAGTTGAAAGAAGGAGGAGGACGTAGGGTTTCCCTGGGAGTAAAGATCCTTATCATCGCATGCTTTATCTTCTTCCTTTTAGCGGGCACGATCTTTTATGTGCTCGTCCATTTCCGCGTCACCAATGTGGAAGTGGTGGGTAATTCCCACTATTCCGAAAAGGAGATAGCTTCGTTCGTGATGACGGGGACCGTAAAGGATAACTCTCTTTTACTAAACAGAAAGTACCACAACAAGCCGATAACCGATATCCCCTTCGTAGAGAGCATGGAGGTGGAAGTCGTAAGAGCCGATGCGATAAGGATAAGGGTGTATGAAAAGACATTGGCCGGCTGCGTTTCCTATTTAAACAATTACTTTTATTTTGACAGGGAAGGGATCGTGGTCGAGAGTTCTCCCTTACTTATGGAAGGCGTTTCGGAGATAACGGGACTTCATTTTGATTCGGTCGTGCTCTTTGAGCCGCTGCCCGTGGAAAACAAAGAGATATTTGCCGTCATCTTAAACTTAACGCAGCTGCTTGATAAATATGAACTTAAGCCCAACAAGATCTATTTTGATCCGGACATGAGGGTAACGCTTTATTTTAATGAAGCAAGAGTCAGAATCGGAGATGATCGGAACATCAATGAGAAGATAATGCAGCTTCCCGAGATAGTGCCGCATATCATTGATAAAAAAGGGGTTATAGATATGTCATCCTACGACGAGAACACGCTGACCCTTACCTTTGAGGAGGATGATTAAAAAAGATATTGAAAAATTTATGAAATGGTTGTATGATTATGGTTGTGAGATTGTGGAATAATCTCACCTTATGGAATTATGAAGGAGGAAAAATCCTTGTTAGAGATCAAGTCAAATGAAGGGGCTGCGAAGATAATAGTTGCAGGAGTCGGCGGTGCCGGTAATAACGCAGTCAACAGAATGGTTGAAGAAAATATAACAGGTGTCGGATTCATCGGCATCAATACCGATAAACAGGCGTTGCAGCTTTGCAAGGCCCCCAAGCTCTTACAGATAGGAGAGCAGCTTACAAAAGGACTCGGTGCGGGAGCTAAGCCTGAGATCGGCGAGCAGGCCGCTATCGAGAGCGAAGAGGATATTGAAAATGCATTAAAGGGTGCGGATATGGTATTCGTCACCTGCGGTATGGGCGGTGGTACCGGTACAGGTGCAGCTCCCGTCGTAGCACGTATCGCAAAGGAAATGGGAATACTTACCGTCGGCGTTGTTACTAAGCCTTTTAAGTTCGAGGCTCGTGTTCGTATGGAAAATGCCATGGGCGGTATCGAGAGATTAAGAGAAAGCGTTGATACTCTTATCGTCATCCCCAATGACAAGCTCCTTGAGATCGTAGACAGACGTACTACGATGCCTGATGCATTAAAGAAGGCGGACGAAGTTTTACAGCAGGCAGTACAGGGTATAACAGACCTTATCAATCTCCCTGCAGTCATCAACTTAGACTTCGCCGATGTTCAGACAGTAATGAAAGACAAGGGCGTTGCCCATATAGGTATAGGTTACGGAAAGGGCGAAGATAAGGCCAACGAAGCAGTCAAGATGGCTGTAAGTTCTCCCCTTCTCGAGACCACGATCACCGGCGCTACCGACATCATCATCAATGTATCCGGAGATATCTCTCTTGCCGATGCATCCGATGCAGCAAGCTATGTACAGGATATGGTCGGTGAAGATGTCAATGTCATCTTCGGATGTCTTTATGACGAGACGATGGCTGATGCATGTGCCGTTACCGTTATTGCTACGGGAATAGAAAACGGCGGTTTCGCAGGACGTATGATGAACAGAGCATTCTCAAATGTTGCTGCATCCAAGCCCGTAAGACCTCAGACAGCTCAGGTTCAGCAGGCAGTACAGCCTCAGAGCGCACCTCAGAGAAGAGTGGGATCCAAAGGAGTCGCAGGTATCACACCTATCGGCACGGGCCCTATCCCCAATGTGGACTCATCTTCCCGTAAGCCCATAAGGGAGTCCGGATTTGCAAGACCTCAGGAAATACAGAGCAACGTCGAGCAGCAATCCTTAAAGATCCCTGATTTCCTGAAGCATTGACGTACTTGAAATGATAATGAAGCGTCCGCGCGGCGGGCGCTTTTATTTACCTTGGAGGCGGCATTGGAGACTACTAAATCAGAAAAAATCATTACGATTTCCTACTTTATACTTTTGGCGGCCCTTGTGGTCTTTATGATCTATATCTCCCTGTTTGAAAGTACCGAAATGTACGAAAAGAGGGTGATGCATGATGTTAAGTCTTTCGAGGAGACCAGTTCATCAAAGGTGCTTGATGAAGATGCTCCTTTAGGCTTCCACGAGGAATTCGAATTTGATATTCATGAGGCGACTGATGAATGTCAGGTCATCGCCTTTTACGAGCGCCATTCATTGGTACAGGTTTATTTTAATGATACGCTCATGTTTTCCTTAAGACCAAATGCCGGTAACAGGCTGATACGTACGACCGGATGCCAGTGGGTAGTTGTGCCCATATATGAGAGCGACAACGGAAAGACAGTGCGTATAGTCATATCTCCGGTATACAGATCCGCCAGTGGCCAGCGTTATACGTTCTTTATCGGTCCGAGGACCGCTCTTTATAAAAACAGGTTCATAAAGGATTTTCCTCAGCTTTTGCTGAGCATGATAGCGATAATCATGGGCCTTGTATTCATGCTTGCAAGTTATATCTCGACAGCCAAAGGGAATAATCGTTCTCACGTGGAATATGTCGGTCTTTTCGCGTTTTTTATGGGAGCGTGGAAGCTTACCGACTGCAGGTTCATTACACTCATCGTTCCCGGAATACCGGCTTTTCTTTCATATTTTTCGATAACAATGCTCATGGTCGGAACCCTTCCCCTTATGTATTTTATCAAGAAGGGCATAAGGTCAAAGGCCAGGGTGCTGCTTAACATATCATCCGCAATATCGGTTGTCGCCATTTTTATCTGCCTTGTTTTGCAGGTTTCGGGGCTTCTTGATTTCAGACAGACCCTTATATTCGTGCATATCGGTATCATCTCCGCGATCGCTTCGATCACTGTCTGCGTTGTAAGCGATTTCCTTCACGAAAAGGACGATCCGAGAGTGCGAATGACCATGATATGTTATCTTTTATGCGCAGTGGGCGGAGCTTTGGATGTGGCCGTATTCTATGTAAATACCAATTCCTCGGGAATCCTTTTTACCCTTATGGCATTCCTTGTATATATCGTTCTTAATGCGATATTCAGCGGAAGAGACCTGGAGATGAAGGCCAATAAGGATTCGTTTACCGGTCTTTCGAACAGGAGCCGCTGCAATGACATACTTGAAGATCCGATGATACTTGAAGATGATACGGGTCTTATCGTATTTGATCTTAACGACTTAAAGCTCTTCAACGATACCTGGGGCCATGATCAGGGAGATAAGCTCATCCTTGCTTTTGCAAAGGTATTAAGGAAGGTGATCCCTACCGATCAGTTCCTTGGCAGATACGGCGGTGATGAATTCATCGCGATCTGCTTTGATGTGGACGGCTCCGATATGGGCAAGATCCTTACCGATGTTGAAAAGGAAGTCCGCACAGTCAATAATTCGGGAGGTAATATCAAGATAAGTTATTCTGCCGGATATGCCGTTTCGGACGAGTTTGATAAATGCACGATGATGGATATTTTCAAGAAAGCCGATGAAAGGATGTTCAAAGAAAAGAAAGCGTACCATAGAAGGCGCGCTTTCGGAGGCTAAACTTATTTATCCGGTTTTCTTAAGTTTCTGCGGTCTGCGTCGCTTAAGATCAGTGGTGGAAGAGGCGGATGCCCGTAAATACCATCACCATACCGTACTCGTTGCAGGCATCTATTACCGCATCGTCTCTTACGGATCCGCCGGGCTCTACGATATATTCTACGCCGCTTTTTCTTGCTCTTTCGATATTGTCGGAGAAGGGGAAGAATGCATCGGATCCAAGCGTTACACCGGTATTTTTTGAAAGCCATGCTTTCTTTTCCTCCCTTGTAAATACGGGAGGTTTTTCTTTAAAGAGTTTCTGCCATCTGCCTTCGGCAAGCACATCCTCATATTCATCCCCGATATAAACATCGATCGTATTGTCCCTGTCGGCTCTTCCGAGACCGTCGACGAATTTAAGGTTAAGAACCCGGGGTGCCTGACGTAAGAACCAGTTATCGGCCTTCTGTCCGGCAAGACGTGTGCAGTGTATCCTTGACTGCTGTCCGGCGCCTATACCTATGGCCTGTCCGCCCTTTACGTAGCATACGGAATTGGACTGGGTATATTTTAAGGTGATAAGAGCGATCTTCATATCATTAAGTGCGCTCTCGGGAATATCCTTTTTATCAGTGACGATATTTGATAAGAACTTATCGTCTATCACAAGCTCATTTCTTCCCTGCTCGAAGGTTACGCCGTAAACCTGCTTTCTTTCAACGGGATCGGGAACATATTCGGGATCGATCGTAAGGATATTGTAATTTCCTTTTTTCTTTTCTTTTAATATGGCGAGAGCTTCGTCTGTATAACCGGGAGCGATAACACCGTCGGATACTTCTCTTTTTATGAGCTTTGCAGTGCACTCGTCGCATATATCCGAAAGGGCAATGAAATCGCCGAAGGAGGACATGCGGTCCGCGCCTCTTGCTCTTGCATAGGCACTTGCAAGGGGAGAAAGCTCTCCGAGATCGTCAACCCAGTATATCTTTGCAAGCGTCTCATCAAGGGGAAGACCGATAGCGGCTCCCGCGGGAGATACGTGCTTAAATGAAGTTGCAGCGGGAAGACCCGTTGCCTTTTTTAATTCATTTACAAGCTGCCAGCCGTTTAATGCATCGAGGAAATTGATGTATCCGGGACGGCCGTTTAATACGGTCACCGGTAATTCTCCGTTTTCGATGAATATACGGGAAGGCTTCTGGTTGGGGTTGCATCCGTACTTTAATTCAAGTTCTTTCATGGCATGATTGTACAATATTATCGGGGGATTTGCAATCAACGCACCCCGCAGCAAGCTA
>DMCJ01000179.1:0-176 GCA_003446735.1 Lachnospiraceae bacterium
TTTAAGATAAGCCTGTCCTCTCCCTTTTTCTGCGTCACGTTAAAGGTCATGCTGTAGGCGCAGGGATAGAGGTTCATTTCGCTTAAATCCTGATGGACATAGATATTGGTCATGATGCGTCTGGAAAAAGGATTGTTCTTAAGGTCGTATATGACCCTGTCCACCTGATCCATCAT
>DMCJ01000179.1:335-4054 GCA_003446735.1 Lachnospiraceae bacterium
CTGTGAAGGTCCTTTATATTATTTGACTTCTGCTGCCATATCCATAAGATCTCATCGGTGGCGCTCTTTAATGCGGTCTTCCTTAAGGTAAGGATGGGAAATTCCTTTGAAAGATCGTAGCGATTTACAACTCCGAACTTCTTGATCGTGTAGGCAGAAGAACCGTCCTCCCATTTGGGGCGTACCTTCTCCCCTTCGGTGCTGGTACCGTTCTCCAATATATCATTGCACATATCTATGAATACTTTATCAGCGTAGCTCATTTATGGCCCTTTCTTATCTGTCCCACTTATCGCAGAGGGAATTGATCTGATCGGCGAACTTGGCAAGATCCTTGTTTGAACCGCCCTCGTTATGCTGGATAACGGCAAGCAGTCTCTGACCGGCAGCAACAAGACGGGCAAATACATCGGATACACCTCTGGCCCTCTTCTTTTCGATCCTGACGGGCTCTGCCTCTTTGATGAAGGAATTTGTCGCCAGGTCGAAGACCGTGCCCGAATAAGGCGCATAAGCGTTATAACCATACTCACCGCTAAGACAGTTCTTAAACGACTCGGATACGCTGTCCTCACCATGTACAACAAATACTCTTTCGGGACGCCTCTTAAATCCGTTTATCCATTTTAAGAGTCCGTTCTTATCCGCATGTCCGGACAGACCTATTATCTTATCTATAGAAGCACGTATCTCTATCGTTTCACCAAAGAGCTTAACTTCCTTCGCTCCGTCTACGATCATTCTTCCCATAGTTCCCACGGCCTGGTAACCTACAAAAAGGATCGTACATTCCGGGCGCCAGAGATTGTGCTTTAAATGATGCCTGATACGGCCCGCTTCGCACATACCCGATGCGGAAATGATGACCTTGGGTGTATCGTCAAAGTTTATATATTTGGATTCATCACTGGTAATGGAAAGATGAAGTCCCGGAAAACTTAAGATGTTGATACCCTTTTTGACAAGGGCCTGCGCTTCATCATCAAAGCAGTTATAGATATTTTTATTGAATATGCCGGTAGCTTCCACAGCTAAAGGGCTGTCCACGTAAACAGGGAAATCCTCATGGCCTTCCACGAGCCGCTCCTGCTTTATCTGTCTTAAGAAATATAATATCTCCTGCGTACGTCCTACCGCAAAGGAAGGGATAACAACGTTACCGCCTTTATCAAATGTCTTTTTTAAGATCTTTGTAAGCTCACCGACAAAATCCGGTCTTTCATCCGTGTGAAGCCTGTCACCGTAGGTGGATTCCATCACCACATAGTCGGCCTCCTCGGTAAACTGAGGATCCCTGATAAGGGGCTGAGCATCATTTCCTATATCTCCGGAGAAAACGATCTTTTTATCGATGCCGCCCTCCGAGATCCAGACCTCTATGCTGGCCGATCCCAAAAGGTGACCTATATCCGTAAACCTTATCTTGATACCGTCGCACAATTCGACAATATGATCATAGTGGCAGGGAACTATCTTCTGTATTATACCGTCCGCATCTTCCATCGTATAGATGGGCTCTACGATATCTCCCGCGCCTCTCTTTGCCTTTCTGTTCTTCCACTCAGCTTCCTGTAACTGAATGTGGGCACAGTCACGCAGCATTATGCTGCAAAGATCAGCAGTCGCATCCGTCATAAGGACCTGACCTCTGAAGCCTTCGGCATAAAGCTTGGGAAGCATTCCCGAATGGTCTACATGAGCGTGTGTCAGAAGTACGTAATCAACGGCTGCTGCCGCGACCGGCAAAGGAGCGTTTTCAAAAACATCATTTCCCTGCTCCATACCATAATCGATAAGTATGGTCTTATCACATGCCTGTAAACAATGACAGCTTCCGGTTACTTCGTGGTCGGCTCCTACAAAAGTCAGTTTCATATTTTCCACCTCACTGCGTTGCGGCTTTATAATCTATCAGGTTTGCATATTTAACGCGGTATATCCTCTTTAGGGATTCATCTATCCTCTCCTCGGATATATCTCCGCTTTTAACGGCATCAAGGACACCGTTGTAAGCTTTTTTGAAATCTCCCGGACACATCAGCATATCCGCACCGGCTTTAACTGCCATAACTGCCATATCAGCATGCTTATAATGCATCACAAGAGATTTGGTATTAAGGAAATCCGTAATGACAATGCCGTTAAATTCCAGATCTTCCCTTAACATCTTATCTATGAATTCATTCGAAAGACAGGCAGGCGTTTCATCGTTTACAACAGACTTGTAATTAACCTGGGATACCATTATAAACTCAACCCCGCTGTTAACACAGTCCCTGTACATCGGATATTCTTTTTCCTCTATATCTTCCCTGCTCCTTGATGAAACCGGTCTCGTTCCCGCAGGATCGGATTTGATATCACCGTATCCCGGGAAGAAATAAGGACATACGTTTATTTCCTTATCCTCAAGCCCGCGGACCATATTTCTGACCATCCCGCGTACGTTTTCGGGATCATCGCCATAGGAATCCTTTTCATATATGCTTCCGGCTGTCGCGATATCGGTAAGAGGGCCTATCTGTGTATTTATGCCGTATTCATTTAAGATATTGCCCATATCTATACCGGCCGTATAGGCAACGGAATTATCGGTTGATCCTCCGATCTCGGCCTGGGATGCATAAGGCACTTCCTCAAGCTCTTTTACCTGAAAGGGACTTTCGCTTCCGCCGGGATCCTTAACTCCTATGAATATCTCATTTGAAGCCATCGACCTTATATTAAAGGTCAGATTCTTAAGCTGTTCTTTTTCTTCAAAATTATCAGCCGTAAGAAGTATACCGCCTACCGGGTATTCCCTTAACGCTGTATCCGTTTCGCTGCCTGCGATCTTAAGATCCTTTTTCCCGACGAGCTGATCCGTAGTAACAAAGAAAAGACCTGCAACCTTCTGCTCGACAGTCATGCCGGATATATATCTTTCGATCTGCTCATCTAATATCTTTAACTTATCCTCTTCGGTAAGTTCTTTGACTTCAACCTCATTTTCGGATATGGAGTCCTCACTTACGGAAGGAGTCTTTATGACGGGCTCACTCTCATCAGGCTCCTCGATCTCGGTAAGCTCGTCAAGCCCTATATCTACAGTCTCGGTAACTTCCTGCGTTGCCGCTGCTTCTTCAGCCTCTGCTGACGCTTTATTATTCATATATGTAACAACACCGAATACGCCGGCTCCTATGACAGCAAGGAGTACAAAAATAACGCCTGCAAGTAACGCAAACGCCTTTCGCTGTTCTTTTTTTCTTTTTTGTCTGCGGAGTTGTTCCTTTGTGAGATTTGAATTATCGGTTTTCATAAGAATAATTATAATACAACAAACGGCAGGTATCAATCCTTTTTAATCGATACCTGCCGTTAAACTGTAGGCTCCAAATCTGCCTCCTTGATCCGGTCTTCTTCTCCCTCCATCATATCCCTATTGCACTGATTGTGCTGTAACAAGTGTTTCTTCCGGTTTCTCTCCGGCACTCTGTTCACTGCGATTGTATGTACTGGATTCAGACCCTGTTTAAAAGCTCTTTCCTAATAAAACTCTTGATCACTCGGGTGGACCGTACCTTCCTTTCATTAGGATATCTATATGAACTTTTCTTAAGTTGTCTTTATATTATCACGGCTCATTTCTTTTGTCAACACTTTTTTGTAAATTTTTTTAAATTATTTTTCTTTTATATTTTTATGTAACCAATTGTCTGACAATTAAGGGAAATAAA